>NZ_CDXDOR010000023.1:0-33039 GCF_978021225.1 Frankia sp. CeTa3Moorea
GGAGACCTCGCCCGCCCCGGCCGGCCCGCCGGCGCTGGTCAGCGGGGACGCCGGGCCGGGCGAGGCGGCGACCGGGGTGCTCACACCCCCGCCGATCGTCGCCCGGCTCGCCGACTGGGGCGGTGAGATCCGGCGGTTCAACCAGGCGTTCGTGGCCCGGACGCCGGCCGGCGCCGACGAGGCGGCCCTGCGGGCCGCGGTCGGCGCGCTGGTCGCGCACCACGACGCCCTGCGGGCCCGGCTGCTGCGGCCCGCGCCGAGCGTGTGGCTGCTCCAGATCGACCCGGCCGGCGACGGCCCGACCGACCCCGAGCTCCTGACCCGGATCGATGTCGCCGGGCTCGGCCCGGCCGCGCTGCGCGCGATGATCGCCGCCGCCTCCGGTTCGGCCGCCGGGCGCCTCGACCCCGACACCGGGACGACGTTGCGCGCGGTCTGGCTCGACGCCGGTCCCACCGAACCGGGCCGGCTGGTGATGGTGGCCCACCACCTCGTCGTGGACGGCGTGTCCTGGCGGATCCTGCTGGCCGACCTCGAGGCGGCCTACGCGGCGGCCCGGGCTGGCCGGCGGCCGGCGCTCGAGCCGGTCGGCACCTCACTGCGCGCCTTCAGCCAGGTGGTCGCCAAACACGCAACCGCCCCGGCCCGCCTCGGCGAGCTGGCCTACTGGCTGGAGACGCTCGCCCCGGGCGCGCGTCCCTTCCCCGAGCCGCCCGGACCGGTCGCCGAAGCCGCCGGGCCCCCGCTCGGCCCAGCGGCCGTCGGCACTGTGGCCGACACCGGGCGACTGGTCGTCGAGCTGCCGGCGGCGGCCACGACCGCCCTGCTCACCGGCGTCCCGGCGGCGACCGGCGCCGAGGTCACCGACGTCCTGCTGGCCGGCTTGCGCATGGCGATCCGGCCCGCCCCGGCGGACGGCGACGGCGACCTCCTGGTCGATCTCGAGCGCCACGGCCGCGAGGAGATCGCCCCCGGACTGGACCTCGCCCGCACCGTCGGCTGGTTCACCAGCATCGCGCCGGTCCGGCTCGCGCCGCCCCGGGCCGGCGCCGGCGCGACGCTGACCGAGGTGACGGCCCGCCTGCGGGCCACGCCCGAGCGCGGCATCGGCTTCGGCCTGCTCCGCTACGCCAACCCGCTCGCCGGCCCGGCCCTGGCCCGGGCCGGACAGCCCCAGGTGCTGTTCAACTACCTCGGTCGCTTCGGCGCCGACCGCCGGGCCGACTGGGGGCCGGCCGAGGAGTTCGACGCGCTGGCCGCCGAGCCCGACCCCGGCCTGGGCGTCGGTTATCCACTGACCATCGATGTGGTCAGCGTCGAGACCGCCCAGACGTCCTCGACCGGCGCCGGGCCGGTGCTGCGCGCGACGCTCACCTACCTGACCACCGTGCTGGCGGCGGACGAGGCCGCGCGCATCGCCGACGGCTTCCTCGACGCGCTGGGGGAGCTGGCCTCGCTGGCGCCGGCCGGCGGTCCCGGTTCCGGCCCCGCCGCGCTCGGCCAGCCGGTCGAGCTCATCGCGCTCCCGCCGGCCGAGGCGGACCGGATCGCGCGCACCTTCCCGGCGCCGGTTGAGGACGTCTGGCCGCTCTCGCCGCTCCAGGAGGGCCTGTACTTCCACTCGGCGCTCGACGCGACCAGCGACGCCTACACCGCCCAGTTCTCGTTGGACTTCGACCATCGGCTCGACGCCGGCCGGCTGCGCCGGGCCTGCGCGACCTTCATGGCCCGCAACCCGACCCTGCGCGCCGGCTTCCTCAGCGACGGCCTGTCCCGCCCGACGCAGGTCATCGCGCGCGACCTGCCCGCCCCGGTCGAGGAGATCGATCTGTCCGGACTGGCCGAGCCCGAGCGGTCGGCGGCGGCCGAGCGGATCGCCGCCGCCGACCGGGCCCGCCCGTTCGACGTGGCGCGGCCGCCACTGTTCCGGCTGATCCTGATCCACCTGGCCGAGGGGCGGTCCCGGCTAGTGATCAACCGCCAGGTGCTGCTGTGGGACGGCTGGTCGGGCGCGCTCGTCGTCGAGGGCCTGCTCGAGCTGTACGCCGCCGGGGGCGGCGAGCCGGGGACTGAGTGGGCGGAAGAGCCGGCGTCGACCCCGCCCGCGCCGCGCGGTTCGTACCGCGACTACCTGCTCTGGCTGCGCGAGCGGGACACCGCCGCCGCCGAGCGGGTCTGGCGCTCGGCCCTGGCCGACCTGGCGAGCCCGACGCTGGTGGTGCCGGCGGCGCGGGGCCTGCCGCCGGTCGCCCCGGCCCGGATCACGGCCGAGCTGCCGGCGGCGACGGCGGCCGCCGCGCGGGCCGCCGCCCGCGCCCACGGCGTCACCCTGAACACGATCTTCAACGCGGCGCTCGCGATGGTGCTGGCGGCGACGACCGGTACGGACGACGTCGTGTTCGGCACGACCGTCGCCGGCCGTCCGACCGAGCTCGACGGCATTGACGAGGTCGTCGGGCTGTTCCTGAACACCGTCCCGGTCCGGGTCCGGCTCGATCCGCGCGAGACCGTCGGCGACCTGCTGCGGCGGGTCGCCGAGGCGCGGCTCGACCTGCTCGACCATGAGTATCTGGGCCTCGGTGACATCCAGCGGGCCAGCGGCCACCCGGTGCTGTTCGACACGCTCTACGTCCTGCAGAACTTCATCGACGAGGTGGCGAACGAGGCGACCAGCGCCCGCCACGGGATCATCGGCGGCAGCAGCCTCGACCACACCCACTACCCGCTGACGTTCGTGCTGTTCCCCGGGTCCCGGATCACCGCGCGGCTGGAATACCGGGCGGACGTGGTCGCGGCGGAGCGGGCCGAGGCGCTGTTCGCCCGTCTCCTGGCCATGGTCGGCTCGCTGGCCGGTCACCTCGACGCGCCGGTGGGCTCTCTCGACCCGCTGCTGCCGGCCGAGCGGGCCCGGCTGGACCAGGTCTCGGCCCCGGCGCTGCCGATCGGCACGGACACCGTCGCCGACCTGCTCGCCGCGCGGGCCGCGCGGACCGGCGAGGCGGTCGCGCTGGTCCGCGGCGAGCAGCGGCTGACCTACCGCGACCTGGACGAGCGGGTGAACCGGCTGGCGCGGCTACTGATCGCGCACGGCGCCGGCCCGGAGACGGTGGTGGCGCTCGGGCTCGGCCGGACGGTCGACATGGTCGTCGCCCTGTTCGCCGTCCTGCGCACCGGCGCCGCCTACCTGCCGCTCGAGCTGGACCATCCGCCGGCGCGCCTGATGGAGATGGTGGCCGACGGGCGAGCCGCGCTGCTGGTCACGACCCGGGCCACCGGCCGCTACCTGGCCGGCGGCCCGGACGCCCCCAGCCCGTCGGGCGCCGCCGGCGCGTCTGGCGGCCCGACCTGGCTCGCGCTGGACGAGCGGGCCGTCGCCGCCGAGCTGGCCGCCACCCCGGCCGGCCCGCTGACGGGCGCCGAGCTCGGCGCCTTCGCCCGCGACCGCGCGGACCGGCTCGACCACCCGGCCTACGTCATCTACACGTCCGGTTCGACCGGCCGGCCCAAGGGCGTCGTCACGCCCTACCGCGGGCTGACGAACATGTGGCTCAACCACCGGGACGAGATCTTCACCCCGACGGTGGCGGCGGCCGGCGGGCGGCGCCTGCGGATCGCGCACACCGTCTCCTTCGCCTTCGACATGTCGTGGGAGGAGCTGCTCTGGCTCGTCGAGGGCCACGAGGTGCACATCTGTGACGAGAACCTGCGCCGGGACGCCGAGGGGCTGGTCGCCTACTGCGACCGCCACCGGATCGACGTCGTCAACGTCACCCCGACTTACGCGGCCCACCTGTTCGAAGCCGGCCTGCTGGAGCGGACCGGCCCGGCCGGCGAGGCCGGGCCGGCCACCGGCGGCGACCACGCGGACGGGCACCGGCCGGCCCTGGTCATGCTGGGCGGGGAAGCCGTGCCCGACTCCGTCTGGACCCGGCTGCGGACCACCGACGGGACGGCCGGCTACAACCTGTACGGGCCGACCGAGTACACGATCAACACCCTCGGGGCCGCGACGGCCGACAGCCCGACGCCGACCGTCGGGCGGCCGATCCGCAACACCTCCGTCTACGTGCTCGACCGCTGGCTGCGCCCGGCCCCGGACGGCGTCGCCGGCGAGCTGTACATAGCTGGCGACGGCCTGGCCCGGGGCTACCTCGACCAGCCCGGTCTGACCGCGGCCCGCTTCGTGGCCGACCCGGTCCGGCCGGGCGGGCGGATGTACCGCACCGGCGACCTGGTGGCCCGCCGCCCCGACGGCAACCTCGACTTCCTCGGCCGCACCGACGACCAGGTGAAGATCCGCGGCCACCGGATCGAGCTCGGCGAGGTCACCGCCGCCCTCGACGGCCACGAGGCGGTCAGCCAGTCCGCCATGATCGCGGCGGCCGACCCGGCGACGCCGGGCGCGAAGCGCCTCGTCGCCTACGTCGTGCCGGCCGAGCCCTCGCCCGCCGAGGCGGCCGCGATCGAGGCCGACCAGGTCGGCGAGTGGCGTCAGATCTACAGCGACGAGTACGAGCGGATCCCGACCGCCGCGCTCGTCGAGGACTTCGCCGGCTGGGACTCCAGCTACGACGGGCAGCCGATCCCGCTCGAGCACATGCGGGAGTGGCGGGCGGCCACCCTCGACCGCATCCGGGCACTCGCGCCCCGGCGGGTGCTGGAGATCGGCGTCGGCACCGGCCTGCTGCTCGGCCCGCTCGCGCCCGAGTGCGAGGCGTACTGGGGCACGGACTTCGCCGCCCCCGTCATCGCGAAGCTGCGGGCCGAGCTGGCCACCGACCCGGACCGCTTCGGGCGGGTCGAGCTGCGCCACCAAGCGGCCCACCTGACCGACGGGCTGCCCACCGGCTTCTTCGACACGGTCGTCGTCAACTCGGTGATCCAGTACTTCCCGAGCGCCGGCTACCTGGCCTCGGTGCTGCGGGGCGCGCTCGACCTGCTGGCCCCGGGCGGCTCGCTGTTCGTCGGCGACGTCCGGGACCTGGGCCGGTTGCGCGCCTTCCACAGCGCGGTCGAGCTGGCCCGCCCCGGCCCGCGGCCCGGGCCCGACCCGGCTCGGCTCGCGGCCGCCGTCGACCGGCGCCTCCTGCTGGAGAAGGAGCTGGTGGTCTCGCCGGCGTTCTTCCTGGACCTGGCGGCCCAGGCCGATCTCGAGGTGTCGGTCCGGGTCAAGCGGGGGCGCCACCGCGACGAGCTGACCCGGCACCGCTACGACGTGGTGCTGCGCCGACCCGCCCCGGTCGACGGCGCCCGGGCGGTGGACCCGCTCACCCCGGCCTGGGACGTTCTGGCCTGGGACGTCGACGTGGACAGCGTGGAGGCACTCGGCGCGCTGCTCCGGGGCCGCCTGCCGGAGCGGGTCCGTCTGACCGCGATCCCGGACGCCCGGATCGCCGCCGAACTCGCCGCGGCCGGGCTTTGCACTGAGGCCGGCGAGGCGGCCGCCGTCGACCCCCACGACGTATACGCGCTGGCCGATGCCCTGGGCTACGAGGCGGCCCTCGCGCCGCGACCCGGCGACCCCGGCCGGCTCGACGCCGTCTTCGTGCGCGGCTCGGGCCGCCCCGCCCTCCCGGTCACCCGGCCGGCGGCCGACCCGGCCGCCCGGCCCGGCCCGGCCACGGCGCGCACGAACGACCCGACAGCCGCCCGCGCCGCCGGCGCGCTTGTCGCCCGCCTGCGCTCCGACCTGGCCGCCGCCCTGCCGGACTACCTGGTCCCGTCGGCGTTCGTGCCGCTGCCGGCCATCCCCCGCAACGCCAACGGCAAGCTCGACGTCGCCGCCCTGCCACCAGCCGAGCCGGTGGCGGCGGCGAGCTCCGGCCGGCCGCCGGCCACGGCGCTGGAGCGCACCCTGGCCGAGCTGTTCGCCGACGTCCTCGGCCTGCCCGAGGTCGGGGTGGAGGACGACTTCTTCGCCCTGGGCGGCCACTCCCTGCTCGCGACTCGGGTGGTCAGCCGGGCCCGGGCCGCGCTCGAGGTCGATCTGGCCATCCGTGACCTGTTCGAGGCACCGACGGTGGCGGCGCTGGCGGCGAAGGCCGCGGGCCGGGCCGAGACCGGGCGCCCGCCGCTGGTCGCGGGGGAGCGGCCCGAGCGGATCCCGCTCTCGCCGGCGCAGCGTCGCCTGTGGCTCGTCGAGGCGCTGGCCGGCGGGAGCGGCGCCTACAACTACCCGCTCGCGTTCCGGACCGGCGCCCGCCTCGACGTCGACGCGCTGCGCGCCGCCGTCACCGACCTCCTCGGCCGGCACGAGGCCCTGCGCACGGTCGTCGCCGCGGTCGACGGCCAGCCCTACCAGCGGATCCTCGACCCGGTCGCCGCGACCCCCGCCATCGACGTCGTCGAGTGCGGCCCCGACGAGGTGACCGGCCGGATCACCCGGGCGGCGGCCCAGCCGTTCGACCTGGCCGCCGAGGCGCCGCTACGGCTGACCGTGCTGCGCGGCCCGGACGACGACGTGCTGGTCGTCGTCCTGCACCACATCGCAACCGACGAGTGGTCTGACCGGCCGTTCCTGCTCGACCTGGACGCGGCCTACGCCGCCCGGCGGGCCGGGCGCGCGCCGGACTGGGCGCCGTTGCCGGTCCAGTACGCCGACTACACGCTCTGGCAACGCGCCCTGCTCGGCGATCCGGGCGTCGACGGCAGCCTGGCCGCCCGGCAGCTCGACTTCTGGCTGGCCGCCCTGCGGGGCCTGCCGGACGAGATCCCGCTGCCGCTGGACCGGCCCCGCCCGGCCGTACGCGACGGCGCGTCGGGGCGGGCCGCCCGGGTCCTGCGCGGCCCGGTCGCGACCGGGCTGCGGGCGCTGTGCGCGGCGACCGGGACGAGCATGTCGATGCTCGCCCACGCGGCCATCGCGACTCTGTTGCACCGGCTGGGCTCCGGCGACGACATCCCGATCGGCGTACCCGTCTCCGGCCGGGCCGACGCCGCGCTCGACCCGCTCGTCGGCTTCTTCGTCAACACGCTGGTGATCCGGTCCGACCTGACCGGCGACCCGACCTTCCGGGATCTGCTGGGCCGGGCCCGCCGGACCGACCTGGCCGCCTTCGACCACCAGGACCTCCCGTTCGAGGACGTGGTCGCGGCGGTCAACCCGCGCCGGACACCGGGGATCAACCCGCTGTTCCAGGTGATGGCCGGCTACCACCACCTGGCCGACGACGGCCGGGAGCTGCTCGGCGGGCCGGTGACCTGGATCAACCCCGAGGCCGGGACAGCCAAGTTCGACCTGGACGTGACGTTCGTCGACCGGGCCGTCCGCAACGAGATCACCGTGCTGGTCGACTTCGCCACCGATGTCATCGAGCCGGCCGGCGGCGCCCGGCTGGCCGACCGGCTGCTCCGCCTGCTGGCCGAGATCGTCCGTGACCCCGACAGACCGGTCAGCCGGCTGGAGATCGCCGACGAGGAGGAGCGGGCGGCCGCCCTGCGCTGCGCCGCCGGCCCGGAGCGGGCGCTGCCCGGTGACCCCGGTGACCCCGGTGACCCCGCCGGTCCCGCCGGTCCCGGCGGCGCCAGGACGACCGTGCCGGACCTGCTCACCCGGGCCGTGGCCGCCCATCCCGACCGGGTCGCGCTGGTCACCGCCGAGAGCCGGACGACGTTCGCCGAGCTGGCGACCCAGGTCGGCCGGATCGCGGGCCGGCTTTCCCGGCTGGGCACCCCCCCGGAGGCGGTGGTGGCGCTCGCGCTGCCCCGCGCGCTGACGGTCCCGGCGATCTTCGGTGTGTTGGCGGCGGGCGCGAGCTACCTGCCGATCGACGTCGAGCAGCCGGCGGAGCGGCTGGCGTTCCTGCTGGCCGACGCGGCACCGAGCGTCGTCCTCACCACCCGGGCCTTGGCCGACCGGCTGCCGGCCGTCGCCGCTCCTGTCCTATCGCTCGACGACCCCGCCCTTTACAGTCCAGCCGGTCCAGCCGGTCCAGCCGGTCCAGCCGGTCCCGCCGCTGCCCGGCCGGACCCGGCCGGCGCGGCCAGCGTGATCTACACCTCGGGGTCCACGGGTGTCCCCAAGGCGGTCGTCGGCACCCACCGGGGCCTGGTCAACTTGTTCGTCTCCCACCTGGTCGACCTCATCGGGCCGGCCGAGCACGCCGCCGGCCCGGACCGGGACGCTCAGCGGGTACTGCACGCGGCCTCGTTCAGCTTCGACGGCTCGTGGGAGCCGTTGCTGTGGCTGCTGGCCGGGCACGAGGTGCATGTCGTCGACGAGCTCACCGCGCGGGACGCGGCCGCCCTCGTCGACTACATCGAGCGGGCCCGGATCGACGTGCTCGACCTGACCCCGACCTACCTCCAGGAGCTGATGAGCCAGGGGTTCCTCCGGCCGGGGTTCCCCGGCACGACGAGCCACCGGCCGGGCGTGCTGCTGGTCGGCGGCGAGGCCACCCCGCCGCCACTGTGGGAGCGGCTGTGCTCCATTCCCGGGATGGTGGCCCACGACCTGTACGGGCCGACCGAGTACTCGGTCGACGCTTACGGCTGGCACAGCGCCGGCGCTGGGCCGGCGCCGGCCGGCACCGGCCCGGACCCGGGCTGGGCCGCGCCTGTCGCCAACACCCGGGCCTACTTGCTGGACGCCGCTCTGGCGCCGGTCCCGGACGGGGTGGCCGGCGAGCTGTACCTGTCCGGTCCCGGGCTGGCCCGGGGCTACCTGGGCCGCCCCGGCCTGACGGCCGGCCGGTTCGTGGCCGACCCGTTCGGGGCCGACCCGTTCGGGGCCGACCCGTTCGGGGCGCCCGGCGCGCGGATGTACCGCACCGGCGACCTCGCCCGCCGCCGGCCCGACGGCTCGCTCGCCTTCCTCGGGCGCGCGGACGATCAGATCAAACTGCGCGGGTTCCGGGTCGAGCCCGGCGAGATCGAACGGGCGCTGGAGGCGGCACCCGGCGTCGGGACGGCGGCGGTCGTCTTCCGCCCGGATGCCCCGCCCGCGCTCCAGCTCGTCGCCTACCTGGTACCCGGGCCGGGGAGCGGCCCGGACCCGGTCGCGTCGGCCCGGGCCCACGCGGCCCGCGTGCTGCCGGCGTACCTGCTCCCGCAGGCGTTCGTCGCGCTGGACCGGCTGCCCCGCACGGTCAACGGCAAGCTGGACCGGGCGGCGCTGCCCGAGCCGCCCGCCCCGGCGCCGGCCGCCGGCCGCCGGCCCCGCGACGCGCGCGAGGAACTGCTGGCCGAGCGGTTCGCGGCCGTGCTCGGCGTCGACCGGGTCGGCCTCGACGATGACTTCTTCGCCCTCGGCGGCCACTCGCTGCTCGTCATGCGGTTGTGCGCGGCGGTCCGGTCGGCGTTCGGCGTGGAGATCACCCCCCGCACGGTCTTCGAGGACCCGACGGTCGCCCGGCTCGCGCGGCGGATGGAGGCGGCCGGCACCGCCCGCCCGGCGGTCAGCCGGCGGCGGCGCCCGGAGAACCCGCCGCTGTCGTACGCCCAGCGGCGCCTGTGGGTGATCGGGCAGGTGGAGGGGCCCAGCCCGACGTACAACATCCCGATCACCTGGCGGCTGACCGGGCCGCTGGACGTGCCCGCGCTGCGCGCGGCGGTGAACGACGTGGTGGCCCGGCATGAAGCGCTGCGGACCGTCTTTCCCGCTCCCGACGGCGAGCCCGTGCAGCGGATCCTCGACCCGGCCGGCGCGGAGATCCCGTTCGAGGTGGTCGAGTGGGCGGCCCCGGCCGGCGGCGACCGGCCCGGACCGGAGCCGGGCGGGGATGGCCTGGCGGACCTGCTCGCCGCGGCCGCCGCCTATCCGTTCGACCTCGAGCGCGAGCCACCGATGCGGGTGACCGTCGTCCGGTGCTCGCTGGAGCTGCACATCGCGCAGTTCCTGGTCCACCACATCGCGGCCGACGAGGGCTCCGACCGGCCGCTGGCCCGCGACCTGTCCGTCGCCTACCGGGCGCGGGCCGCGGGCGTCGCGCCGGACTGGGCGCCACTGCCCGTCCAGTACGTCGACTACACGCTGTGGCAGCGTGCGCGGCTGGGTGACGAGACCGACCCGACGAGTTCCGCCGCCCGATCGCGGGAGTTCTGGCGCCAGGCACTGGCCGGCCTGCCCACCGAGCTGGCGCTGCCGAGCGACCGGCCCCGCCCGGCCGAGCCGAGCCACACCGGCGGGATCGTCGAGCTCTCGCTCGACGCCGACGCCGTCACGGCGCTGCGCGCCGTCGGGCGGGCCCACAACGCCAGCCTGTTCATGGTGCTGCGGGCGGCCGTGGCCACTCTGCTGCACCGGCTGGGCGCGGGCGAGGACATCCCCATCGGCAGCCCGGTGTCCGGCCGGGTCGACGACACCCTCGACGACCTGGTCGGGTTCTTCCTCAACACGGTGGTCCTGCGGACCGACCTGTCGGGTGACCCGTCGTTCGGCGAGCTGCTGGGGCGGGTCCGCGAGAGCGACCTCGCCGCCCTCGACCACCATGACCTGCCGTTCGACCGGGTGGTGGACGCGGTCAACCCGCCGCGACTGTTGGCCCGCCATCCGCTGTTCCAGGTCATGATCGTGTACCTGGCGGCCTCCGACGCCGTCGACGAGCTGGCCCTCGACGCGGTCAGCGCCCGGCCCGAACCGGTGCGGCGGACCAGCGCCAAGTTCGACCTGTCCTTCGACTTCATTGAACGGGCCGGAGCCGACGGCGGCCTGACCATCGGCGTCGCCTACAGCGACGACCTGTTCGACCGGTCCAGCGCCGATCGGATCGGCGCGCGGCTGCGGGAGCTTCTCGCCGCCGTCGCCGCCGACCCGTCGGCGCCGGTGAGCGGGCTGGAGCTCAGCTGGCCGGCGGCCTTCGCGGTCCCGGCCAGCGCCGACTGGGAGCCGTCGGCGCCGGTCGCCGGCGGCGCGGGCGCGACGGCGCCCGGGCGCGCTCCCGGGAACGACATCGAGGCGACCCTGGTCGCCACCTTCGCCGCGGTGCTCGGGGCCGAGCAGGTCGGCGTCGAGGACGACTTCTTCGCCCTCGGCGGCGACAGCATCGTCGCCATGCGGCTGGTCAACCGGATCCGGGCCGCCGGCCTCACCGTGACCCCGCGGCTGCTGTTCGGCCACCGCACGCCCGAGACGCTCGCCACCGTTGTCACGCGCCGGACACCGTCCGCTGTCACGCGCCGGGCACCGTCCGCCGCCAACGGGACGGCCCGCGCGCCCGCCGTCGGCGCGGCCGAGCCGGCTTCCGAGCCGGCCGGGATCGTCCTCGTCCCGCCGACTCCGGCGCTGCAGGCGGCGCGCGGCCGCGGGGCGACGTTCTCGTCGTTCTCCTCGCCGGTGCTGCTGCGCACCCCGGCCGGGCTGGACCTGGCCACGCTCCACGCGATGATCACAGCGGTCGTGGACCACCACGACGTTCTGCGGGCCCGCCTCGTCCGCTCGGACTCACCCGGCGCGTTCCCGGACGGCCCCTTCCCGGACGGCCCGGTGGCGACCGGCGCGGACGGTGGTCCCGCCTGGTCGCTGGCGATCGCGCCGCGCGGCGGCGTCGACGTCCGTCCCTGGGTCCGCCGGATCGACGCCGCCGGCATCGCCGCGAGCGACGGCTTCGACAGCGTGGGCGGCCGAGCGCTGATCTCAGGGCTGGCGGCGGCGGCCAACACCGAACTCGATCCGGACAGCGGGCAGGCCATTCGCTGCGTCTGGCTGGACGCGGGCAGCGAGCGCCCGGGCCGGTTGCTGCTGATTATCCACCATGCGCTGATCGACGGCGTCTCCTGGCCGATCGTGCTGGATGATCTCGCGGCCGCGGCGGGTGCGCTGACGGCGGGCGGGCGGCCCCAGCTCGCGCCCGTCCCGGTCTCGTTCGCCCGATGGGCGCGCCGCCTGGACGAGCGGGCGCGCGCGACCGAGACCGAGGCGCGGCTGCCGTTCTGGTTGGACCTGCTCGGCCGGGCCACGCCGGTGGCCTGGACGGCGGACTTGGCCGGACCGGCCAAGCCGGCCGGACCGGCCGGACCGTCCCGGGTCGACCAGCCGGAAGCGGTCACCGTGAGCGTGCCGCCGGAGCGGGCGGCCGCGCTGCTGTCGACGGTTCCCGCCACGTTCGGGGTCGGGGTGGACGAGCTCCTGCTCGCCGCGCTGTCCCTGGCCGTGGCCGACCAGACCCGGCCCGGCGCCGCCGGCTCGTCGGGGATGGTCGTGGCCGTCCAGGCCCACGGCCGGCAGGAGCAGATCGTCGACCATCTGGACTTGTCCCGGACGGTCGGCTGGATGGCCGAGATCTACCCGTTCCTGCTCGAGTGGCTGGCCGACGACGGCGTCGCGTTCGGTGCGTGGGCCGTGGACGCCGCCGTGGCGCGGGTGCGCGAGCTCATGACCCAGATCCCCGACGGCGGAACCGATTACAGCATGTTGCGCTTCCTCAATCCGCGGACCGCGCCGGTCCTCTCGGCGGCTCCCCTACCGACGATCTACCTGAACTACGTGGGTCGGTTGGCCCGGGGCGAGGTGGCGGACTGGTCGGTCGCCGCCGAGGACGAGGAGTTTTTCGCCGACTGGAACGCCGAGGCGCCCGATCCATTCCCGCTGAGCCTGATCGTGCGAGCCCTCGACGGCCCGGGCGGCCCCGAGCTGAGCGCGCGGTGGACGGCGGGGCCGGATGGGCCCGGGGCGGCGGTTGTAGGCAACCTCGCGGCCGCGTGGCTACGGGCGCTCGACGCACTCGCCGCCCGCGCCGCGCACCGGGGGGCGGCGAAATCACCGGCAACCGCTTCGGCCGGCCGGAACTAAATCCACATCGCGACCGCCGGTCGGGACCGGCCCGCGGCTGAGGAAAGAGAGAAAGCAGAGTGCGAGACAGGCCGAAACTTCGTGGGGTTAGTATGACCAGCACGACCGATTCATACCGAGAGGAGATCCTGGACCTGGCCATCGGCCCGATGCCAGGCTGGGGCGCCGCCTGCGCGCGGGATATCATGGCGACGCTGCGGTCCGACGCCGAGCCTTTCCCCTGCGTTTTCGCGGTGGCCGCGGCCCATGGTGGCGGGCTGCGGTTCGGTTTCGTCGACGATCTGCACGACGAACGGACCTGGTCCGTACTGCCGGATATCCTTGCCGCCTATCTCTCGGTGTACCAGTCGATATCGCGGAACACCTCCCTCGTGGTTTTCTTCGGATCCGGCGGCGGGACGGCGGGGCCGGAGCCAGACGACGTCCTCTCCTACGAACAGCGATTCTGGTCGGTGCTGCGCTACCTGCACGACAGCGATGGCGAGCCCTGGCCGTCGGACATCCCGACCGACATCGACGATCCCGGCTGGGAGTTCAGTTTCCGCGGCACCCCGATTTTTGTCGTCTGTAACACGCCGGCTCACCACCGGCTACGCAGCCGGAGCAACCTGGTGTTCACCATCACGTTCCAGCCCCGCTGGGTCTTCACCGGGCTGGAGCCGACCAGCCCGCGGGGCGCCGCCGCGCGGAAAATAATCCGCGAGCGTCTCAGGCGGATGGATGAGGTGGATTCAACGCCCCTGCTGGGCTCGTACGGTGACCCGGACAACCGGGAATGGAAGCAGTACTTCCTGCGTGACGACGCATCGGTCGCAGAGAAATGCCCGTTCCACGCCGCTCCCGGCCGGGAGACGGCCGGAACAAGCGCTGGGAAAGCCGCCGGGGAGACGCCCGGAACAGCGCCCGGGGCGGCGGTCGGGAAAGTGGGGCCGGCCCGGCCCGGCCCGGCCGCGACGGACCTGTTCAAGGTGGTCGTCAACCAGGAACAGCAGTACTCGGTGTGGCCGTACGGGCGACGCAATGCGCTCGGCTGGTTCGACACGCCCGTCACGGGAACCCGGCAGCACTGCCTGGACAGCATCGAGCTGAGCTGGACCGATCTGCGGCCACGCAGCCTGCGGCGACGGATGTCAGGCCGCGGCGGCGGCTCGTCCGGCGCCGCCGCGCCGGCGCGCACCGGCCGGTACGGCGGGCTCGAGGGCCCGGATCCGGCGCCGGGCCGCGGGCCGGTCGCCACGAGTTCCGCCTGAACGGAAGGGAAAACCATGGTCGCGAGACGGTCTTCCATCCCTACTTCGGGTCCATCCGGCGACGTTGGCCGGGGCGGGACCGACCTCGACCAGCGGCGACCGGTCGCGGACGACTTCTCCAGCGGGCGGGTGGATCCGCTCGTCGAGCGCTCGCTCACCGCTCTTGTGGCGGAGGCGACCCGCCGGACGCCGGAGGCGACCGCCGTTGTCGGTCTGGCGGGCGCCGACGCGGGCGCGGGCGTGGCCGTCACCCTCACCTACGCCGACCTCGAACGGCGGGCCGAAGCCGTCGCCGCGTCGTTGCGCGCGGTCGGGGTCGGCCCGGAGGTGACCGTCGGTGTGTGCCTGCCACGCTCGGCTGCCCAGGTGGTAGCCCTGCTCGGTGTGCTGCGAGCCGGCGGCGCGTTCGTCCCCTTGGACGGCTCCTGGCCGGCCCGGCGCATCAGCGCGGTGGCCGACGAAGCCGGGATCGCGGCGGTGGTGGCCGGGGCGGCCGGCGCCCCGCCCGAGCTGTCGGCCAGCGCCGGCTTCGTGCCGCTGCTGCGGCTGGACCCCGCCGGCCGGCTCGTCACCGCCGGTGGCGGCACGCCCGCCAGGGCGGTCTCGGCCGACAACCCGCACCCGCACCCGGACCCGTACCCCGCCGTGGACCCGTACCCCGCCGTGGACCTGGAGAACCTCGCCTACGTCATCTACACCTCCGGGTCGACCGGGACACCCAAGGGCGTGATGATCCGTCATCAGGCGATCTGCAACCGGCTGCGCTGGCAGGTCGACCTGCTGGGCCTCACCGGTGATGACGTCGTCCTGCACAAAGCGCCGTTGAGCATCGACATCTCGATCAACGAAATCCTCCTGCCGCTGGTCGCCGGGGCGCTCATGGTGATCGCGCCGCCTGGGGCTGAGGCGGATCCGGGCGCGTTGCTCGAGATCATCCGCGCCCATTCGGTGACGTTCTGCTATGTCGCGCCGTCCACGCTCGGGGCGATGCTCGAGTGTCCGGACGCGGTGGAGGCGGGGCGTTCGTTGCGGCACGTCTGGTGCGGGGGCGAGGTCCTGCGCGACGAGGCCTACCGGCGCTTCCGGGAGCGGTGGCGGGCCCGGCTTTACCACGGCTACGGGCCCGCCGAGGCGACGATCGGCGTCTCCTGCCGGGTGTTCGACCCGGACCAGGCCACCGCCCGCGTGTCGATCGGGCGGCCGAACCCGAACACTCAGCTCCGGGTCCTGGACGCCGAGTACAACCCGGTGCCGCTCGGCGCGGCCGGCGAGCTCTTCATCAGCGGGCTGCCGCTGGCCCGGGGCTACCTCAACGATCCGCGCCGCACCGCGGACCAGTTCGTGCCCGACCCGTTCAGCCCGGTGCCCGGCAGCCGGATGTACGCCACCGGAGACCTGGGCCGGTTCCGCGCCGACGGGGAGATCGAGTTTCTCGGCCGGGCCGACAACCAGGTGAAGATCCGCGGCTTCCGGGTGGAGCTGGAGGAGATCGAGAACGTGCTGTGCGGCCAGCCTGGGATCCGCCAGGCCGCCGTCGTCCTTGTCCCCGGCCAGGCAGGGGACGACGGCGAGCTGCGGGCGTACTGCGTGCGCGCGGGGGCGAGCGGCCCACCGAACCTGCGCGCCTGCCTGGCCGAACGGCTGCCCGAGCACATGGTCCCGGACACCTTCGTCGACGTCGCCGAGCTGCCGCTGACCGCGGCCGGCAAGATCGACCGGCCCGCGCTCGCCGCGCCTGGCCCGCCTGGCCCGCCTGGCCCGCCCGGCCCGCCTGGCCCGCCCGCAGCCAACGACCATCCCCACCAGAGGAGGAACTCGATGACTTCGGACCAGACCACGACGCTGGCCGGGCCCACCACCCCGGAGCGCTCCCTCGACCCAGTGCCGGCGGCGAGCGCGCCGGTGGAGCAACCCGGCCGCTCGGAACCCGTCGAGCCGGCCGGGCCCGACGATCTGGCCCGCCGGGTGGAGGCCGCCCAGCACGGACCGGGCGCGCACGCCCTCGTGCGCTCGTTCGCGTCGAACCCCGCCTTCCGCCCGGCCGAGTGGGAGGAGCTGACCACCGAGGACGACCCGTACCGGCGCCCGGTCCGGCCCGCCGACCTGGCCTGGCTCGACTACGGCACCGCGCTGGGACCCGAGGAGACCCTCAAGCTCTCGGGCCTGCTCGGGCACCGGATGCTGCGCAACATCTACGACGCGGACCTGCTGTACCTGCCGCCGAACCGCAACGCGGCGGCCGATCGTGACGCCCCGGACTTCTACGGCGCGGGGAACCGGCTGCGTGGCGCGCTCGCCCAGCCGGTCCTCGAACGCCACCTGTTCTCGTTCCTGGCGCACCAACGCCCGTCCCCGCCGGTCGGCCCGTCCGCCGGCGGGTTGCTGAGCGAGCTGCGCGGTTACTGGGAGGAACGCCGGGACCACCCGGGGGACGCGTTCACGGTGCTGCGCGGCACCCGGGACCGGCGCGAGGCGACGACCTTCGCGTTGTTGCAGCTCTCAGCATTCCTGCCCGCGGTACGCACGGCGACCGCCCGCGCGTCGCTCGGCGAGTACGACCTCGCCCAGCCGTTCGCTCGGCGACTGCTTCTCGACGACTACCGGCGCTGGGTGGCGGGCTCGGACGCCTGGACGGCCCTGCTCGCCGTGGCCGGGCTCACCCCGACGGCCGGGGCCTACTGGCAGCTCTACCTGAATACCTCGTTGGCCCGGGGCAACCGTCTCCACCAGCTGTCCCGCGCGCCGCACCGGCACGCCGAGCTGCTCGGCGCGTTCGTGCACCAGCGCATCGACGACGCGGTCGCCGCCGCCGCCTGGGCGGATGCGGTCGAGGACGGCCTCGGCGAGCGGCCGGCATTCTTCGCCTCGCCACCGCCGGCGCTGACCCCCGCCGCGCTGGACGACCTGGTCGACACGCTGCTCACCCCGCTGCTCGCGCTGTCCGGGGATGCGGCCCTGACCGCCTTTCACGCCGGTTTCACGGACGCCGCCCAGCTCGCCCGCCGCTGGGACCGTGACCTCGCCGAGCAGCTGGCCTGGGCCGACTCGATCGAGGAGTACAAGGCGAAGGCCGAGGCCATCGACGCCTACCTCACCACCGAGGGGATAGCGGTCGACCTCGACACGTTCGTCGAGTCGTGTGACGAGACATCGACGACGCACGTCCACGATGAGCACCGGCTGGTCATGATCGAGTCGGGTGACATGCACTTCTGGAACAACGTCACTCACAAGATCGCGTTGAGTGACGGCGATAAGATTCTCATTCCCAAGTCGCGGCTGCACGGATCGACGGTGCTCTCGGGATCGTGCACCTACCACCAGCCGATCATTCCGGACGACATGTACCTGAAGTTCTGACCGCGCCCGGCCCGGCGACCGAGACGTTACCCGCCGCTGGCGGGAGCTGATCGGGCCAGCCGTCGCTGAACTTTGTTCCGTAGGTCTTCCGGAAGGAGATCCGTGATGCCGCCGAGGGCGGGCAGCCCGTCGGGCTCGGTCGTGAGCGCTCGGAAGACCTGCCCGACGGTTATCCCGTGCCCGGGCCGGCGCAGGACTGTGATCGAATCCCCGGCGGCGGCCTCTCCTTCGGCCAGAACCCGCAGGTACGCGCCGGGCGTACCGCGCCGCGAAAAGCGCTTAATGAGATCCGGGACGTCCCAGAATCCGGCGAAAACACGGCAGGGGGTGCGGGGCGAGGTCACCTGGACCACCGCGGACCCGACGGCCCAGACCTCGCCGATCCGAGCGCCGGTGACATCCATTCCCAACGACGTCAGGTTCTCCCCGAAACTACCCGGAGGGATATCACGGTCAAGGGAGCGCGACCACCAGGAGAAATCTTCGTGAGCGAACACGTACACGGCCCGATCAACACCGCCATGAAACGTCAGGTCGCAGATGGTGTCTCCGCGCAGGCCGTACCGGCCGACGTGCACCGGCCCCTCGGCGGGACGCTTGTCAATCCCGCTCCGACCCTGCCTTCCGGTCCACGCATCAGTTCGGACGACGGCGATGTTGACGGCAAGAACACTTCCCATCAGGGGTCACTTTCCTGTGGCCGGGCAGGTATTCCGGGGACTCTTTTAGCGGCCCGGGCGTCTGGATCGCTATTTCCTGGGTCGCTATCGCCTGGATCGCTATCGCCGGTGCGCGTCACGCCCATGAGTGTATCGCACCCGTCGGGATTTCCGTACCGAGCGGGAAACCGCCGGTTCGGCGCTGGAAACCAGCACGGCGATGATCCGGACCGGTTGGACCGGTTGGACCGGTTGGCCGGCCTACCGGCGTCCGGCGCCGCGCCGGCTGGCTCCGGTCCCGGAGGCTTGTCCGCCGCCGGCGAGCCCGGCGGTGGCGGTCCGGACCCGGTCCGGCGGCCACGATCTTGATTAAGTAAGCTTTACCTTGAGTAGGTAAGGCTTACTTGCTAAACTGTCAAAAGTTGATCACATCAAGGTGGGCGGCCTGACGCTGTACCGACCGAACTCCGCGCCGGCCGCTTCCCCGTCGGGTTTCCGGGGCGTGGTGGCTGACGCCTGGCATTGACGGTTCCCGCTTCATTGTCGACGGATGGAATGGTTGTGAGCTTGCGCTTTGAGGAACCCGGGCCACCGCCGGTCGAGCCGGTCGAGCCGGCCGGCCCGCCGACGACGCTCGAGTGCTGCAACGACGCCAGCCTGCCCGCGCGGGCCTCGACCGTCGCCCATCTGTTCACCGCCCAGGCACGGCGCTCACCGGGCGCGACCGCCGTCGTGGCACCCGGAGTGCGGTTGACCTACCGGGAGCTCGGCGCCCGGGTCTTCCAGCTCGCCCGGGCGCTACGGGCACAGGGCCTCGGGCCGGAAGACATCGTCGGCATCCGGCTGGTCCGATCAGCGGAGATGATCGTCGCGGTCCTCGCGGTCATGGTCGCGGGCGGGGCGTTTGTCCCGGTCGAGCCGGCCTGGCCCGACCAGCGGCGCCGGCGGGTGCTGGCCGACGCGCGAGCCCGGCTGATCGTGACCGGTCCGGCTGCGCCGGTGGAGTCCGGCGGGCTGGTGGACGGTGTGCCCGCCGTGCCGGTCGACCTGGGCGCCTGGTCCTGGGGCGGCGAGTCGGCCGAGCCGCTCGACCTGCCGGTCCCCCCGGCGGGGCTGGCCTACGTGATCTTCACCTCCGGGTCGACCGGAACTCCCAAGGGGGCGATGATCCGGCATGACGCGATAGCCGAACGGCTGCGGTGGCAGGTGACGGATCTGTTCGCCTTCGGCGCGCACGATGCGTCCCTGTTCAAGGCGCCGTTGTCGTTCGACATTTCGATCAACGAGATTCTGCTACCGCTCGTCTGTGGCGGCCGGGTGGTCGTGGCGGAGCCGGACGGTGAGCTTGACCCGGGATACCTGCTTGAGCTTATCGAGGGGGAGCGGGTCACCTTCGTCTATCTGGTGTCGTCGATGCTGGACGTTCTGTTGGAGGCGGCGGAAGGGACGTCGGCGCTCGGCTCGCTGCGGCATGTCTGGTGCGGAGGCGAGGTCCTGACACCCGCGCTTTTCGCCCGTTTCCGCGCCCAGGTCGACACTGCGCTCTACCACGGGTACGGCCCGGCCGAAACGACGATCGGCGTCTCTCATGTGATCTACCGGGACAGCGCCGAACGGCTCGCCGCATCCATCGGCCGACCGAATCCGCACACCCAGCTCCACGTCCTCGACGACTTGCTGGCCCCGGTGCCCTCCGGTGCGGTCGGCGAGCTGTACGTGGCCGGTTTCCTGCTCGGCCGCGGTTATGTGAACAACGGGGCGCTGACCGCGTCGCGTTTTGTCGCCAACCCGTTCGCCGGTGATGGCGCGCGGATGTACCGCACCGGAGATCTCGCCCGGTGGAACAGCGCCGGCTGGCTGGAATTCGTGGGCCGGGCCGACAACCAGGTGAAGATCCGCGGGATGCGGCTGGAGCTGGAGGAGGTCGAGGCTGCGCTGGCCGGGCATCCCCGGGTGCGGCGGGCGGCGGTCGTCCTGTCCCGGGACGCCGCCGCGCCCCGGCTGCTCGCCTTCGTCGTCCCCGATGCCGATCGGGCCGGAGCCGATGCCGGCCCGGCCGGCGGGACGCTCGCCGACGAGGTGCTGGCCTGGTGTGCCGACCTGCTTCCCCAGTACATGGTGCCGAGCGTCGTGACCGTGGTCGACACGCTCCCCGTCACCGCCGGCGGGAAGGTGGACCGCCGGGCGCTCACCGACCCATGCCCGGATTTGTCGGCGGATGGGGTAGACGAGGACGCCGTCATCTAATTAACTAAGCCTTACCTAACTTACGTCTACCTAGTCAGCGGCGCGTGACCACAAGGAGAGACGGCATCTCATGCCGGCGGATCCAGCCTCATCGCCGGATGGGAAGCGACCCGCGACCCGCGAGCCGTCCCGGCGCGCGGCCTGACCACGGAAACGAGAAAGCAGTGCGAAACAGACTGAAACTCCTCCTGGCGGCGATCCTGGCCGCTACCGCGTTGGCCGTCACGGCCGGCTGCGGCAGTAGCGGCGACGGCAGCGGTGGGACGGCCGCGTCGGCGAGCGCGGCGACGGGCAGTTTCCCGGTCACGCTGAAGAACAAGTTCGGTACCACGGTCATCAAGTCCCAGCCGAAGCGGATCATCGCGCTCAGCTATGAGGAGGACACTCTGGCGACGCTCGGCATCACGCCGATCGCGTACGCGAAGAACGAATATAAGCCCGACGGCGTCTTCCCCTGGCTCCAGGGAAAGATCGACCTGTCGAAGAGCACCGCGCTGGGCACCAGCGGGGACTTGAACCTCGAGCAGATTGCCGCGCTGCATCCCGACCTGATCCTGGCCACCAACTTCTACGGCCTGGCCGACTACTACGACCGGCTCTCGAAGATCGCGCCGACCGTCGGCTACACGGATGACGCCGGCATCGCGACCTGGCAGGAGAACAGCACCATCATCGGCAAGGCCGTCGGCCGCGACGCCGACACCCGGAAGGCGATCGCCGCCATCGAGAAAATCATCCAGGACACCAGGTCGAGCCTTCCCGGCCTGGCCGGCAAGACGTTCAGCTACTCCTTCTACTACGAGCCGGGCGGGCTCGCGGTCATCGACGACCCGAAGACGGTGTCCGTCCAGCTCTACACCGAACTCGGAATGAAGCTCGCGCCGGGTGTGACGGCCAATGTAGTGGACCGGTCGCTGAGCATGGAGAAGCTCGACGCATTGGACGCGGACTTCGTGCTGATCGGTTTCGCCACCCCAGCCCTGAAAACCGAGATGAACGGCAACAAGCTGTTCACCGACATCCCGGCGGTCAAGGCGGGACGGGTCCTGCAGGTCGACGCCTTCACGGCCGGCGCGGTCAACAACCCGACGATCCTCAATATCCCGTGGCAGCTCGAGCAGCTCAAGCCGACCCTGGCCAAGGTCGCGGACAGTAGCTGACCGTCGGTGAGTCGGGGCTCGCGCGGCGCGGCCATCGCCGCGCGAGCCCCCGTACTGACCTACATCCGGACCGAACCGGGACTGAATCCGGATAGGACGGCCCCGGATCGAACCTGACACCAGACCCGGAGCAGGCCCGGACTCAACCCGGACGGCTCTGTTGCGTCCGGCTGGCACGACCCTGCGCCGGCGGCCAGGCATGATCAGATGGTGACTCGCGTCCGTCCTCGTCGAGCACCGGGGCGGCGGCCTGGGCGCCGGCGGCTGCCGGTTCGCCCGCGATCGTCTCCGCTGCCGGATCTGTCGTCATGCTGGTCATCTGGTGCCTCCTCTACCTGCGCGTATGCACAGAGCATCACCGTGGAGTTACACCGTTGTTCTGGCTCTGCCGCACATCCGGTGGTGACTGTGCGTTAGCCGAGCAGGATCCGGTGGCGGAGGAGCGGGAAGCCGGCGCGGCCGTGCATCTGGCGCATGATCCGCTTGGTCTTGGTGTTTACGCCTTCGGTGCCGCCATTGTTGTAGGGCAACGTCAGGGCGTGATCGACGGCGTCGCGGTCGAGGCCGAGGCCGCGGGTGAAGGCTTGTAGGTGCGGCAGGTCGGCGGCCCGCGCGCTGGTGATCCATTCAGTGATCATCTTCTCCAGGAGCGCCCGGCCGGAGACCCCCAGCAGCTGGGACGCGACGCTGGTGAGTTTCACTCCGGCGTCCCGCATCAGCTTCTCCAGCCGCTGCACTTCACGGGTCTTCTCCTCCACGACCGTGCGCCGCGCCCGGGTGAGGTCTCGCAGGTCCCGGAACGGCTTCGGAGGGACGAACGACGGCCGGACCAGGCCGTGCGCGACGAGCTCCGCAAGCCACGCCGCGTCCGCCACATCCGTTTTCCGACCTGGTACGTTACGGACATGCGCGGCGTTGAGAAGCCAGCACTCGAACTGGTCTTCCAACAGGTGGAAGACAGGTTTCCAGTAAACCCCTGTTGATTCCATTCCCACGACCGTGACCTTGTTCTGGGCCAGCCAGTCCGCGAGGAGACCCAGCGAACCCCCGGCCGTGGTGAACGTACGGGTCTCGACTTTCGCGGGCCCTTTCGCGGGCTGTATCCGTACCGCCGCGGCCACCGTGTCCCGATGAACGTCGAGCCCCGCGCAGCGCGGGAACACCACTTCCACCCTTCAAACACGGGCTCGTCCGCACCAGAGAGAGCCGACGTCGACCGGGCAACGCCCCACCATCATCCCAGCCACACCCCGGCACCCGACAAACAGTCCACCGCAGCCCCACAAGAATTCTCATCCGAATCCCGGTGCTGGAGGTCCTGCTCGCGGTCGTGGTGTGTGCCTTTGCCTCGGCGATGATCGGGCTCATCGTCTCGTCCCTCGTCGACAACCCGGACAAGACGATGCCGCCGCTGGTGCTCATCACCATGGCGCAGCTGGTCCTCACCGGCGGCCTCGCCGTCGGGGTCGTGAGCATCCTGGTCACCGCGCTGTTGCTGCGCCGGATTGATCCCAAGATCGTGAGAAGGGCCGACCGGGCGGCGGCGGACTGAGGACGGGTCCGGTGTGGAGCAGTCACCTCCGTCGCGCACCGCGACCGCGGAGTTCCCCTGTTCGGCGGACGCCCCCGAAACGCTCGCGTATTCTGCGCGATCAGGACGAGGTCCCGGTGACCGCCGGGAGATCGACAAGGCTGCACTCGACAAGGCTGTTGGGGAGGCGGTGTGGACTTCGAGGACGCCGCTCTCGTGCGGCTGGCGGACGAGGCCTCCCGCGCCGCGTTGTTCGACCAGGCCGCGCTGGCCGCCGTCGCTGCCGCCGGCTATGACCATCCCGAGTTCGAGGGCCCCTACTCGGCCGTCTTCGACAGCGTCGAGCTGGTCGTGGACCTCGCTGGGTCGGTCCGGTTGCACGGGATGGTCCGGCGGCTGGAGGACCCGGTCCCCTACGAGGTTGACCTGCTGGCCGCCGGCCTGGTCGACGCCGCCGTCCCGCGGGTGACCGCCCTGTGGCGGGGCGCCGTGGTGGCCCGGTACCGGCCGGCGGGCGAGCCGGTCACCGCCGTCACGTCGCAGTGGCTAGCCGGTGGGCCGCCCGGTGGGCCCGCCGGGGACGTCGCCACCGGCCAGGTGCGGGTGGCGTTCGCCGACCCCGCCGGCACCGCCACCGTCGTGCGCCGGCTGCCGGTCACCGCACCGATCCTGGCCCGCGGCGCCGGGAGCGGCGTCGCCGCTCTGCTGCGCGAGAGCGCCGTCGTCCGCCAGCGGGTGGTGGACGCCGGCGGCGAACCCAAGGCGGAACCGCACCTGCGCCGGCGGCACGCCGTGGTCGTGGTCTGGCTGCTGCCCGAGGCCGTCTTCGACGACGACGGCTGGCCCGGCCCAACCGCCGGTACCCCGGAACAGCTCCGGGCGGCACGACGGGCCATCGCGGCGTCCTGGCTCGCCCGTCACGGCATCGCCCTCGTCACCGCCACCCTCAGCTAGGACCTCGGAGGAAGCCATGCCCGTCGCCGCCGCGTACCCCTTCGTCGAGGTCCGCGTCGACACCTCGGCGCTGCAGCCGGTGTCCCAGCGCTCACCGGGTGTGCTCGCCGTGGTCGGCGCCACCCCGGACGGCCCCCGCGGCGGGACGGCGGCGGTGAACACCCCGCGACTCGTCAGCTCCCTGGCCGACGCCGCCACCCTGTTCTCCAGCATCCAGGGCGGCGTGGTGGAGGCGAACCCGCTGTACGAGGCGCTGCGGGTCGCGCTTCTGCAGGACCCCAAGCCGAGCACGGTCTACGGCGTCCGTGCGGCGGGCACGGCGCTCGCCGAAGCGCTGGCCTCGCTGGATGCCGCCGACGACGTCACCTTCGTGGTCCTGGCCGGGACCACGGCCGTCGGAGCGCCGGCTGGCGCCGAGGCGGCGACCGGTCTGCACGCGCTGAAGGCGCATGTGGAGTCGATGTCCGCCGAGGGCAACAAGCGGATCGGTGTCGCCATGGTCGACCCGGCCCGGCCGCGCAGCGCGACCTACGTCGATGACCTGGTCGACCTGTTGACCCCGCTGCGCAGCGACTCCAGCCGGATGGTGGTGGTCGCCGCCCGCGGCGCGACCGGGGACGTGGCCGCCGCGGCGGCGGCCGCGATCGCCGGGTACCCGCCGCAGGTGTCCGTCGTGCTCAAGCGGGTCCGCGGCATCCAGATGCCGCTGGCCGGGCAGTACAGCCCAGGCGAGATCCGAGAGCTGTCCGAGGCCGGGATCATCCCGGTCATCGATCCGGCGCTCATCGTGGGGGATGGCCTGCACTTCGCGGAGGGCCGCTGCTTCACCACCGACGCCACGCAGCTGTTCATCGACACCGTCCGGACCTTGGACGACATCGACTTCCGGCTCAAGGCCGGGCTGATCGGCCTGGTGGGCGACGCCCGGATCACCCGGTCCGGGCTGACCCTGCTCAAGGCCCGGATCGAGGGCATCCTCGGGCCGCTGCAACGCTCGTCGGCCATCGACGGCTTCCGCATCGGCATCCCGGTCCTGGACATCCTGACCTTGCCGGAAGGGTCCCGCTCGCCGGCCGACCAGGCGCTCGTCGCCCAGGCCCGGGCCAACCGCGCGGTGGATGTCGCGCTGGAGGTCGTGCTCGGCCCGGCCACCCACCGGATCGTCGTCACCCTCGCGCCGACCTTCTGACGTCATCGCCGCTCAACGGAAGGGGACATGTCATGCCCGACTGGAGGTCTCGGCTCGCCGTCTCCTGGCAGAACACCGACGGCGTTCACAAGATCGTCCCAGTGGACTCCTTCTCGCCGACCTTCACTCTCGGCGCGGAGGTGCTCAACTCCATCGAGGAGACGCACATCGGGGTGGTCTACACCCCGTCCACCATCACGTTCTCCCTTTCGGTGAAGGCGATCGGGGACTCCGCGGCGCAGCTTACGGCGCTGGCCCTGGCGGGCGCGCGGTTCGACATCATCCTGCAGGAGACCGAGCACGGCGCGGACTGGTCATTCACCAAGATCGTGATCAGCGACTGCGTCATCACCTCCGCCGCCCCGACGAACGCCACGATCGCCGGCGCCCCCTCGTCGGTGTTCTCCGGCTTCAGCCTCTCGGCGACGGTCGAGCCCAAGTCCGGCGAGTCCGCGACAGTCCGGTGACGGCGTGGCCGAGGATGCACGCCCCGGTGCCGTCCGGGTCCGCCAGACCGGGATCGCCCTCGTCCACGCCGGCGAGCTGGTGCTTCCCGCCGCCGGCAGCGAGGCCGAGCTGGAACCGGCCGCGGCCGACCCGCGCGCGGTCGTCGAGTACCACTTCCCGGTCGTGATCGAGGTGCGCGAGGCGCAGGCGCCGGACGTCGAGGCCATCGCGAAGCTGGCTGCGCGGCACATCGTGCGCGGGCTGCGGGACTGATGACCACCCGCGTCGTGCACCCCGTCCGGCTCGTCGTCGACGCCACCCGGCTGACCGACGCCGACCTGCTGGCGGACGCCGTCGAGGCCGGCGTGACCCGGGCGGTGCGGGCCAGCCGGGGCCGGGTGCTCGACGGCCTGCCGGACGGGATGGGCGTGCGCGTGCTGCCCGCAGAGATCAGCTGGGCCGGCGCGGCGGCGTCCGGGCTCACCGAAGACCAGCGGGCCGCCGTGGAACGTGTGGTGGCCGGGGCGATCGGTCGGGCGGTGGCCGCCGCCGGGGTGTCCGACGGGGTGCTGCGCCGCACATCCGCGGCGCAGCCGCCGGTCGGTGAGGCGGTGGACGCCGCCCGGTTCAGCCGGCCGTTGCGGCGCTACGTCATCCCCTCCTACCAGGGCGGCGACGCGGCGGTTGAGGTCCTCGACGACGGCGGCGAGCCCGGGGTCGCGGCGAGCCCGCCGGGGCGGACCGAGTCGACCACCGTCTGGTCGCCGGTGATGGCCGAGAACTACGTGCGGACGGCGCTGCGGGCGGTCCGGGTCTCGTCGGTGGCGCCGTCGGCGTCTGGGCTGGTCGGCGTGCTGTTCCTCGGCCCGTCCGGGGCTTACGAGATCGGGGCGGTCCACCCGGGCGAGCAACGGGTGGAGTCGTCCTTCCCGCTCGGCCGGTTCCGCTTCCCCCGCTTCGGCCAGCGCGAGGGTGAACCGCTCAGCTTCGACCCGGGAGTGGTGTACCGGCTGCGCTGGCAGGGCAGCGCGACGCAGGCCCGGACGGTGGTCACCGACTTCTACGCCGAGTCCTGGCGGCGGGCCGCCGAGCAGGCAGACCCCCGGCTACCCGGGCAGAGCGCCGCGGACCACGCCGCGGCCATCACCGACCTGGTGGACCGCGCGCTGGACACCGCCGTCGGCCGGGCCGCCCGCCTGGCCTGCTACCTGCTGCTCACCGGCCCCGGCGGCCGGCGGGACCTGGTCGAGATGGTCAGCCAGCCAGACTGGGTGCTGCCCGGGATGGAGCTCGACCTGGTCCCACTGTCAGAGACCTACCAGCTCGACGACGATGTCATCGTCGTCACCCCGGCCGGCGGCGCGCCTGGGGCGGGAGCGCCTAGTGGCCCGGAGCCAGCCGGCGGACCTGGTGGTCCGGGTGGCCCGGGCGGGTCCGGGGGCACCGCCGGAGCCGGTACCGGGCCGGGCGGCACCGGGACCGGCGACGGCGGCCCGGCCCGGGCGGGGACCGGCACCGGCGAGCGGGCAGGTGGCCAGCCGGGCCAGCCGGCCGGCGTCGGGTGGCCCTGGCCGGTCAGCGGGGGCGACGGGCCGCCGCTGGTCTGCGAGCCGTTCCTGGCCGAGCCGCCGGCGCAGGACCTGGTCGGCGTCCAGGGCCTGCTGGCCCGGATGCGCGACCTCGCCGCCCGGCTGCGGGTGGGGGAGTGCCACTACCTCGGCCGGTTCGCGCTGAACTGCGCGACGATGATCGCGGTGCGGGCGCACACGGTCGGCATGGAGGGTGTCCGCAGCACCGCCACCACCCAGGTCAGCGTCCGCCACGACGGCCGCGGCAACAACGGCTACCTCGACGTTCGGCCTGGCAGCACCCCGGAGTTCGCGGCACTGCGGACGCTCGCCGGTATCGCCACCGACCTGCACCGGTTCGCCGACGACCTGATGGCCGCCTACCAGGAACCGGAGAACCTCCGGCTGGTGAAGGTGCGCCCCGGCGGCGAGCCGTACGCCGGTGGCTGGGCCTGGCGCTTCTGGTCGGAGCTGTCGGAGTCCCTGCTCGACGCGTTCACCCTGCTCTACGCCGAGACCTGCCGGGTGCTGCTGCTACAGCAGCTCCGCTCCTCCCGCCACGGCATCGACGGGCGCCGCGGCGCCGGCTTCGACGCCACCGCGGCGGCCTTCTCGTCCACCCTGGCCATCCTCGGCGAGTCGGTCGTGGTGGTGACCACACTGCGGCACGCGATCACGCACTCCGAGGCCGTGCTCGTCACCGGCTCGGTCCGCGACGTCCTGTCGGTCAGCCAGACGATCCCAGCGGGCGACGGGATGATGTTCGTCGAGCTGCCGGCGCCGATCCGGTCCGTCCCGCCACGAGTGCTGGCCGTCGCCGGTGACGCCCTCGTCGAACGCCGCGGCGGTGACCGGGTGGTGCGGTTCCGGGACAGGGTCTGGACCGCCGCCGACCTGGACGCCGAGATCAACCTGCGGCGGGCGGTGGTCAACCAGGTCGACCCGCTGTTCCTGCAGATCGGGGATCTGGAGCCGCTGTACGCCCGGGCCCAGCGCGAACCGGCGTTCGTCGAGGAACACCTGCGGAGCCTGCTCACCCAGATGTCCGAGGCGAACGCCCGGATGCTGGCGCAGGCATCCGACCCGGCGGAGGGCGCCTACTTCGCCGTGGCGGCCTCGCAGTACGTCTGGCGCGAGGGCGGCGCCGACCGGCGCGGGCTGCGTTTCCAGCTGCAGGGCATCCATGCGTTGGCGGACGAGCAGCTTCGCACCGCGGCCCGCAACGACCGTCTCTACGTGCTGGGGATCAACCGGGCGGTGGGCCGCAAGGCCGCCCTCGACGACCTGCTGGTCATCGCCTCCACCGCGGGGATCATTGTGCTCGGCCTGCTCTGCGCTCCGCTGGGCGCTGTCGCCGCCGGAGCGATCACCGGCCTGGCCGGCCTGGCGCTGACCGCTGGTGATCTCGCCGAGGCCGGCCGCCAGAGGGACCTGTACCGGGCGCTGGAGGACCCGGAGCTGTTCCAGCGCTGGCAGGAGGTACAGGTCGCGCAGCTCATGGCCGCCCTGAGCGTCGCCTTCAGCGTGTTCGACGTGGTCGCGGTCGGGCGCGGCGCCCGGGCCATCGTGGCCAGCGCCCAGCACGGCCTGCGGGTCGCCGAGCGGGCGGGCCTGGCGGCGGGAGCCCGGTCGGTCGCGCGCAGCGGCCGCCGCGAGGTGCTGCGTGGCATGACCGAGCAGGTGCTGGCGCAGGCGGTGCGCCAGGCGGTCACCGACACTGCGGTGCTGGCCGTGATGTCCCTGGTCCTGCCCCGGCTGATCACCCCGGTGCTGGTGCCCTGGATCCGCCAGCAGGCCGTCGACCACGGCACCTTGGCCGAGGTCGACGCGGCCCTCGGCCCGCTCGCCGCCGGCCTGCCGGCACCGGCCCCGCGGACGGCGCCGGGCGGCCCCGTGGCGGGCGGACCGGTGGTGGGCGGGGCACCAGCGGACGGTGGGGAACGATGACCATCACTCCCGGGCTGCTCTCCGGCGCCCTGAGCCGCGCCGCCCGCGAGCACGCCGCCACCCTGGAGGCGCTGCAGCGGGCGCTCGACATCGTCTCCGGGCAGCGCCCAGCGGTGCTGCGGGTGGAGGCGCTGGCCGAGCGTGTCGTGCTCGCCTTGGCGCACCACCACGAGAGCCGGGTCGCGGGCACGCTCAGCCGGCTGGAGGAGTCGCTGGCCCGGCTGCTGGACGACGTCGAGGACCTGCGCGCCGGTGGCCGGGCCACCCGCCAGACCGCGCAGCGCCAGGCCGACCTGCACGTCCTAGCCGACGCCATGGAGCAGCTGCAGAACTTCGAGGAGGCCGTCCGTCACGACCTGGACCGCGGCGAGCTGCCCGAGACGGCGGCGGCCGTGTTGCGGGAGGCGTTCGAGGCCCTACCGGCGCCCGCCGCCGCGACCGCCGGTAGGGCATCGCGACCGCGTGGCCGGGCGGCGGGAACCGGCACCCGCGCAGGTGCTGCGGCGACTGGGACGGTGGCGACCGGACGCGCGGCCACACCGGCCGCGAGCCCGGCTGCGGGCGGCCCATCGACTCCCCCGCCGGGACGACGCGGTGGCCGGGTGGCGGCACTCAGTCCTGAGGAGCAGGCCCGCGCCGCGGCGGCCACCGCCCGCGACGCGCTGGAATGGGCGCACCAGCTGCGGGAGGCGTGGAGCCGCGGCCTGACCTTCGAGCCGGAGTCCCGCCACGCCGTCCCGCTGGGCTGGCCGGACCACCCGCTGCTGGTGGCGGAGATGCGCCGGCTGGACGACGCGGTGACCGCGTTCCGGTCCGGCCGGCGACCCGGCGTCCCGGTCAGCCAGGCGGAGGCGACCGCCCTGCGCGAGGTGGTGCATCGGGCCAACGAGGTGCTCCGGTCGTTCGGCCGCCGGTTCGAGGTGCTGCACGGCGGCAGCGAGCGGATCCCGCCGACCCGGCCGGTGCCCCCGGCCGCGGAGGCCGCGCTGGCCCCGGGGTCGCCGGGGGCACTCGCTGTCGCGGCGCGTCGGCGGGTCGCCGCGCTCACCGCCACCGCATCGCCGTCGCACCTGTTCGACGCGCTGGAGTTCGCGTCGCTCGACGTGACCGCCTCCGGCCGCCTGGGCGCCCCGCTGGCCCGGGACCTGCCCGGCATCGGCCTGGAGGCGCTGGCCCTGACCCCGGAGCAGATCCGCGCGCTGCCCACCAACCCGCCCTGGCTGGCCAGCCGGCTGGCCGCCGCCGTCGAGGGCTGGGAGCGGGCGCACCTGGTCGGGCCGGGCTTCGGCGGCGAGCTGTTCGCCGGCCTGATGCTGGCCCCGGAGGGGGTCAACCAGATCGCCCAGAACCGGATCATCGAGGAGGCCCTGCGGGTGGCCGCCACCGTGGTCGCCGACCCGGAGGTGACCGTCCGCGCGGAGGGCCGGCGGCTGGCGGTCCCGCTGCGGGACGGGTCCTTCGAGTTCGTCGACGTGCTGCACCGGGTGACGTACGACCTCGACCAGCCCAGCGGGGTGCCGCTGCTGTTCGTGATCGAGGTCCAGCCGGACGGCCACTGGCGGGTCACCCAGAACGACCTGCCGCCGGGGTCGTTCCGGGGCGACGCCCCGACCTCGGGGACGAGGTGACCGGACATGCCCGAGTCGAGCTTCGTGACCTACGGCCGGGTGCCGTCGGCGATCCTGTCCGACGGGGTGCTGGTGATCCCGCTGTGGGTGGTCGGCGCCATGTCGATCAGCGAGAGCTACCAGCTCCCCCCGGTCGGATCCACCGGTCACCGGGCGGTGGCCCAGGTGCACGACGACACCATCACGATGACCGCGTCCCTGGTCGGCCCCGAGCGGTTCGCCTGGAAGCTCGGCCTGGAGCAGCTCGCGGAGGCCAGCAAGCGCGGGTCGGCGCTGGGTGCCTTCACTGGCGGCAAGGTGGGTGGGCTGATCCTGGTCACCACGCTGACCATCCGCACCGACATCCAGGTGCAGAGCTTGTCGTTCTCGGTCAGCGCCGCCAAGCGTGAGGTGATCGACGTCCAGCTCACCCTGGCCCACCTGCCGCTGCCGTCGCTGCTGGGCAAGCTGCTCGACGTCGCCGCCGTCGGCGTCGGCGCGCTGGTCGACGTGGTCAGCTGAGGCGTGGTCAGTGTGAGGCGTTGTCAGGTGAAGCACGGTCAGGTGAAGCACGGTCGGTTGCAGCACGGTCGGTTGAAGGAGGACACGATGGCCCGGCTCAGCCCGGTCGTGGTGCGCACGCTGGTGCCGCCGGCGCCGTCCGCGGCCGCCGCGCCACCGCCCGGGTACACCCTGCTGGACACCACGCTGAGCCAGGGCCTGCCGGCCCGCTTCCCGCTCAGCGCCCGGCTCACCCTCGCCCTGGTGGTGCCCACCGGGCTGGCCCGCCCGTGGCTGCGCGCGGACCCGGCGACCGTGGTCTCGACCAGCGAGGAGCCACCGCCCGACGGTGCCAGCCGGCGGCCGGGGCTGGCCGACGCCGCCCGCCCCCCGATCCGGCTGGTGCTGGTCGCCGACGGCCGCCGGGTGTCCGAGGTCCCCCTGGTCCGGGGCGCGGAGCGGCTGCTGCCGGCCGACCCCGCCCGGCCCGCCGAGATCGCCGTCCGGCCGCTGGGCTGGCGGGTGACCGCGGGCGCGCTGGTCGGCCCGGGCACGTCCGGGTCCTGGCTGCGGCTAGCCTGGCGCAGCGTCGGCACGGCGCCGGACCACCCGCCGCGCCCGCCGCGCCGTCCGGGGGAGCCGTTGCCGGCGCACGCCGTCGGGTTCGGCCCGCCGGTGCCGGCAACCGCGACCCAGGAGTGGCGATGAGCCTGCTGACCGGCTTAGGGACCGGTGCGCTGACCGGGAACCACCCGGGGTACGTGGTCACTTTCCACGAGGTGGACGCCGCGGGCGGCGTGACCGACCCGCCGGCCCTCATCCTGCACAGCGACGCCGTCGAGGCGGAGATCTCCGCGCCGCTCACCGGCGACATCCAGGGCGGCTCGGCGACGGTCGCGTTCGCCGGGCTGACCGACACCGACCACCAGACGCTGGCCGCGCGTACCGCCGACGGCGCGGCCCGGCTCGCCGTCGCCCGGGTGCACCTGTTCTGGCGGGACACCAACAGCTCGGTTGGCGGGTACCTGACCAACCTGCTCGGCATCGGTGCGCTGACCGCCGGGCTGGGCTCGGCCGGCGCGTCCGGGGACACCCTCGCCCCGGTCCGGGTGGCGGAGCTGGCGGTAACCGGGGTGTCCCGGCGGCGCGGCAGCCGCCGCTACGAGACTGTCGTCACCGGCACCGAGCGGGTCGCCGTCGCGACCACCACCCGGCTGCGCGAACCGCTCAGCGTGGACGGCCTGGAGACGGCGGCCCGCCGGCTAGCTGAGCTGGCCGGGGTGCAGGCGGTCACCCACCCGGTGACCCCGGCCGACCCGGCGGTCCGGCCCGGCGAGATCCGGTTCACGGCGGCCCGCGGCGAGCGGGTCCGGGAGGCGCTGGTGCGCCTCGCGCGGCGCTGGGAGCTGGCCACCGGCCGCCACGGGCGGGGCCTGCTGCTGGTCCGCGACGGCGCGCTGCACGTCGGCGTCCGCCCGATCCCGCTGCGCGGCGACCCGCCGGCGCTGACCCACCCGACCGGGCTGCTGTCGGTCGAGGCGCTGCCTGCCCTGGTGCTCGACGCCGACGCGGACGGCGGCACCGAGCCCGCCCGCCGCGACCAGTGGCTGGTCCGGCTGCGCGGCCGCCCCGACATCCGGCCCGGCGACGTGGTCACCTTCGACCCGCCGCCGGGTGAGGGCACGGTGCAGCCCAACCTGGCCTCCGCGCTGCTGGGCGCCTTCGCGGCGCCGCTGACCGGCCTGCTCGGAGAGGGCACCGGCGCTCGCGGGTACGTGACCGGGGTCACCCACACGCTCAGCCGCTCGGCCGGCTTCCTCACCGAGCTCACCCTGGTCGGCCTGGCCGCCGGCGAGGACGGCTGGGACCGGCGTACTACCCCGGCCACGGCC
>NZ_CDXDOR010000023.1:33474-47352 GCF_978021225.1 Frankia sp. CeTa3Moorea
TGGCCACCCTGGAGGTCGCCGAGGTGGGTGAGGTCCGGGCGCACCGCCCGGCCGCGGAGGGGGATGCCGCCGCGCAGCGGGTCACCCTGTGGCAGGGCACCACGCCGGCGTCCGACGGCGCCGGGCACGGTGCCGTCCGGCTGCCGGTCGACCGGGCAACTCCGCTGGAGAAGACGAACGTGCCGTACGCGACGCCGTTCGCCTGGGGCCGCTACGGGCTGGTGGTGCCGCGCTACCCCGGCACCCGGGTGGTATCGGTGCATCGGCACGGGCAGCCGGACGACCCGGTCGACGTCGGCGCGGTGTGGCCGGACGGTGCGGGGCCCGACGCCCAGGCCGGCGACTGGTGGCTGTCGCTGCCAGCGGAGGTCCCGCCGGGGGAGCGTGCCTCGCTGCCCGCGGCGGCCACCCCGGTCCCACCGTCCGGCAAGGCCACCAACGACCTGGTGGACGCCGACGGCCACCGGGTGATCGAGGTCGGCAACCTGCGGCTGCGGATCGGCCCCGATGGCCTGGCCCCGGCCGGCACCAGGCCGACGCCCGCGCCGGACAAGGTCGTGCTGTCGGTGGAGCACTCCGACGGGACCACCCTGCTGGAGTTCACCGACTCCGGTGACGTCCGGCTAGTCGCGAAGGGCACGCTGACCCTCGCCGCGGCCAGCGTGGTCATCAAGGCCACCCAGCAGGACGTCGAGATGTCCGGCAAGAACGTCAAGGTCAGCGTCGACGAGCAGATGAAGGTGGAATGAGGATGCCGGTAGTGATCACGACCGGGGCCACGGTGGCCTGCTCGCTGCAGGGCCAGGTGGTCGTCGCCAACTCCGGTCCGGTGAAGCTCCTGGTGGGCGGCGAACCGGTGGCGCTGCAGTCCGGGGTGTCGAGCTGGACCGTGCAGCCGGGCTCCTGCACGGCCACCAACCCGGCCGGCGGCAGTCCCTCGCCCTGCACCTCGGTGGCCGCGCCGACCGCGGGGGTGGCGACCAAGCTCGTGGTCGGCGGCGTTCCCGTGCTGCTGGAGACGTTGTCGGCGCCCAGCGTCGGGTCGGCGGTGCCGCCGCCCGCGCATGCGGTCAGCGTGCAGCGCACCTCCACCACCACGCTGCAGGCGGTCTGAATGGCAGCATGGGACCCCCGGGCCCAGGACGGCCCCGAGGCATCCGCCCTGCGGCGGCGGGTGCTCGGCTGGGGCCTGGCCAGCGAGCCGACCCAGCCGGGCCTGGACCTCGGGCGCGACCTGGTGCTGCGGCCGGCGCCGGGGCGGGGTCGAGACCTCGGCGTCGTCGAGGGCTTACCGAACCTGGTGCAGGCGTTGGAGATCGCGCTGACCACCGGGCTGGGCGACGACGTCTTCAACACCGGGTTCGGCTTCGACGGCCTGCGGATGCTGGCCGGCGACGTCGACCCGCTGCTGGTCCGGGAGGGGGTCCGGGTGGCTGTGGTGGACACCCTGCGACGCGATCCGCGGGTCCGCCGGATCATCGACGTGACCCTGGTGGACAAGCGCGGCGAGCCAGGTCAACCGGGCGACGTGGGCTCGCGGCGCACCGCCTCGGTGCGCGCCACGTTCGAGGCGGCCAGCGGCGACCCCCTGGCACTGTCCGTCGACGGGGTGGTGCCGGGTGTCTAACCCGACGCCGCCGGACCTGCCGCCGGACCTGCCGCCCGTCGATGTCGTCGCCGTGGACGCCGCGGTGCTGCGGGCCACCGGCAGCGACGACGTCGGGGTGACGGCCGGCGGGTTCGTGCCCAAGCCGTTCACCCGGATCCTGGCCGAGAAGTTGGCCCTGGCCCGCGGCATCCTCGGCGAGGACGTCGACCTCACCTCGGCGTCCGTGCTGCGCAAGATCCTGGAGATCTCCGCCCTGGAGGATGCCCGCACCTGGGCGGCGCTGGGCGCCATGTTCGACAACAGCTTCATCGCCACCGCCACCGGCGAGGCGCTGTCCCTGCTGGGGGCGGAGGTCGGGCTGGCGCGGCCGTTCGGCGAGGCCCGCGGGCGGGTCACCCTGCAGCTGAACGGGACGCTCCCGGCCGACGTCGCCGAGGTGCGCATCCCGGCCGGGGCCCGGATGCTTACCCCCGGCGGGCACGACGCCGCCACCGCCGAGCAGGTGGTGCTGACCAGCGCCCAGCGGGTCGCCGAGGTGGCGGTAAGCGCCTTCCAGCCGGGGCCGGAGGGCAACCTGGACCCGCTGGTGTCCACCGTGACCGGCACCTTCCCGCAGCGGCTGGAGCGATGGAACCTGCTCGACCCCGCGCTGGCCGGCTACGCCGCCCTGGTGGCGCGCACCGATGGGCAGGTGACGGTCGGGATCACGCACAGTGCGCCGCTGACCGGAGGCACCCTGCGCTGGCCGGACGACCGCTACCGGGCGCTGCTGCTGCGGGCGCCGCGCTCGGTCTGGAGTGCGGACGCCGTGCAGGTCGCGGTGTCCCTGGTGCCCGGTGTCCGGCAGGTGCAGGTGCGCGACGGCCTGGGCGGCCTGGACCTGAACCAGTCGGTGTTCGGCACGCTGAGCTTCCTGGACGGGGTGTTCTCCACCGAGCGGGACATCACCAACCCCTTTTACCTGACCGTGCTGGTGGCCGAGACCCCGGCGGCGATCTGGGCCGGCCCGGGCGGGGTGCGGGAGGCCGTGCTGGCGGCGATCGAGGACGTCCGCCCGATGGGGATCTTCCCGTCGGTGGAGCGCGGCGACGCGGTGTCGGTGTCGCTGTCCGCGGACATCCTGGTGCGCGACGTGCCGTTGCCCAGTGGTGGCACCCAGGTGGTCAACGCCTCCCCGGCCGCCCAGGAGCTCAAGCGCCGGCTGTCGGAGCAGGTGCGCGGGTACGTCATGGGGCTGTCCTTCGGCGAGCCGGTGCGGGCGGCCGAGGTGAGCTACGCGCTGATGAGCGTTCCCGGCGTGCAGGACGTGCGCGACCTGGCCCTGCTGCGCTGGCCCGGGGACCTGGACGACGCCGGGGTCCCGGGGGGCGGGGGCACGGTCCGGCTGGGCCCCGGCGAGAACGTCGTGGTGGGGCCGACCAGCATCCCGACCTACGTGGAACAGCTCGACGAGCTGCGGATCGCGACCCGATGACCCCGCACGACCCGATGACGGTCGCGGACCCGGACGGCCCGCGGTCGGCGTCCTTCGTCAACCTCGCCGACCACCTCACGGGGGTGCTGTCGGCCGGTGCCGCGCACGAGTCCTTCCCGCTGGACGACACCGGCACCGTCCGGCTGACCTGGGACCGCGAGCCGCTGGTGCTGCTCACCCTGGAGCGTGACCTGGACCTCGACGAGCTGGCCGTCGAGGTCGGCCTGCCCGGGCCGGAGTCGGACGGCTCGGGCGGGCCGCAGGTCACGATCCCGGTCCGGTACGCGCCGTTCAGCGAGCGGGGGGCGATGCTGCCGGTGTGGCCGTTCGTCTTCGCACCGGCGTTCGACCTGTTGGCGCTGCAGGTCAAGGCGCGGTGGGTAACCGCCGGCGGGCCGGCCACCCCGGTTGCGCCGCGCGAGCTGCGCGCCCTGCTGTCGGTCACCCTGGTGCAGGGCACGATGGGCCGGCTGCTGTACCTGATCGGTGCCGAGAAGGCCCGGCTGCGGTGCGCGGCACGGGAGGTCAGCGCGTCCCGGGCGGTGGCCAACGCCCGCCGCGCGGTCCTGGACCGGCACGGCGCCGACCTCGGGGCGGCGCGGTTCGGTGACCGGTTGCTCGGCCGGAGCGGGCTGCCGCCGCAGGTGTTCACCGGTCCCCGGACCGAGCCAACCGGGTTGGAGAACGACGAGGACTACCGCCGCCGGCTGCTGGCGCTGCGTGCCTTCTCGATGCCGACGCCGGCCGGCGTCGCCGAGGCCGTCAACGGCAGCGGCGGACCGCAGGACAGACCGCGCGGATGGCTGGGCGAGCTCGGCGCGACCCGCCGGGTGCGGATCGTCGAGCAGGTGCGGCCGTACTCGGTCGGGCTGCTGCTGATGTCGGCGTCGCCGGCCGGCGAGGCGGCCGCGCGCGCCGCCCGGCTGGCGTTCCTGGCCCAGGTGCGGCGGGACCGGCTGGTGCTGCCGGCGTCGACCCCGGCCACCGACGAGGCGTACCGCGGGCGGCTGCTGCCGCCGGCGCAGCGGGCCGCGCTGGAGGCGCTGGGGTCGGCGCTGCGGGCCGGGTACTTCTTCGACGGCGACACCGAGCCGGCGCTGGCCCCCGGTCTGGCCCGCTGCCTGGAGCTGTTCGCCGCCTGCCGGGCGCAGCTTGGCGACCGCCGGCGGTGGAGCCTGGTGCGCAGCCAGGACCCGGCCGGCGGCAGCGCCTACGAGCTGGGACTGAGCGCCGACATCGTGGTCCCGGTTGACGCTGAGGCGGTGTTGAAGGCGGCGCTGCTGGCGTTCCTGCCGGGTCGCGACCTGCCGGCCACGGTGCGCGACGCGCTCACCGCCGGCGCTGCGGCGGTACGTGCCGGCACGGGGGCGGTGCTGGCGCTGCTGCAGGCGTGCGGGGCGGCGACCGTCCGCAAGGCCGGCCGGGTCGGCACCGCGGTGAGCCACCTGGCGCTGGTGGACCTCACCGCGCCCGGCGGGCAGGACGTCCCGGTCGGCGGCCGGAGCCAGGTCGCCGGGCTCGGCGCGGCGGAGCCGGGGTCGGGACGGCCGCTGGTGCTGCTCGGCCGGGCACACGCCGGCGGCCTGGCGGTCGCCGCCGTGGACGCCCGCGGCGGGACCCAGGTCCTTGCGCAGAACGGCTTCCCGCCGGGCGCCGAGGACGCCGTCGTGCTGCGTGAGGACTCCGGCGGGTCCGGTGGCGAAGGCCCGGGCGGAGGTCGGCTCGGCCGGGCCGTGCTGACCTACCCGGCCGAACGGTCGATCCTGGTCGTCGAGGTGACCAGGGGCGAGGAGGGCCTGTCCATCGACGCAGTCGTCACCCGCGACCAGTTGCCCGCCTGGACACACGCGGTGCCGATGCGGCTGGCGGGCAGCAGCGGTCCCGTGCTCCTGCTGTACCACCGGACGACCGGCTCGCTGTCCGTGCTGGCGGTCGAGGGCTCCCTGCCGGCGGTGGACGGCCCCAGCCTGGGCCGCTGGACGCACCTGGCTCCGGTGGCGGCGCCGGGCGGCGGCCACGACGACGTGCTCTGCTACGACAGCGTGAGCGGCGACCTCCACCTGCTCGCCCTTCGTCTCCGGCCGGACGACCGTGGGCTGGAGGTCACCGTCCGCTGGAAGCGGCCGGGGTGGCGGCCGGGGCTCACCCTGCTGGCCGCGCTGCCCGGCGACCAGGTGCTGGGCGTCGACCGGGATGCCGGCCGGGTGGAGCTGTGGTCGTCGTTCGCCGACGGTGTGCCGGTGCTCGCGGCGTACCACCAGGTGGGACGGCGGAGCGTGACCCACCTCGCGGCACTCTCCGGCGTTGACTCTCCGCAGAGCCCTGCCGTGTTGGCCTATGACCGCGCCCGCGCAACGGCGACCGTGTGGCCGGACCTCGGTCCGGGCGGCACGGTCCGCCGCCCGGACACCCCATGGGAGGAGGCGTCGCCCTCCGCCGCGGTGAACGCCGGTCTCGGCGACGGTGTGGGCCGCTCCGCGCTTGACCTGGCCCTGGACGAGGCGCTGAGGGCGTGGCAGGCGGCTGGGCACCCGCCGTGGCAGGTGGTTCGGGGCAGCGAGCAGCGCGGGTCCTGGGAAGCCGTCGCGGCACCCGGCCTGGTCGCGGTGCTGACCGGGGCCGGGCTCGCGGTGGCCACCCCGGAGTCGGACTTCGCCGCGCAGGCCGCATCCGTCCCGGACTCCGAGGTCGCGACGCTGCGCATCGACCTGTCGGTCGGGGCGCTCTGGCGTGCCGGCGACGGGGCACGGGAGGCCCTCGACCTGGTGCAGGCGCTCGCCGGGCACGGGCTGGCCGCGGCCGTGGCGATGGCGCTGCTGGAGACCAACCGTGTCCTGGTCGTGGTGTCCACCCGCGGCCTGCCGCTGGGCGGCCTCAACCTGTCCGGCCGGCGGACCTCCGGCGTCAGCTGGCACGCGCTGCCGGTGACCGGGCTGCCGGCCGCGATCGACTCCGGCGGCTCCGCGGCGGTGGTGCGCCCGGCCGGCACCGGGATCACGCTGCTGGTCACCCTCGCCTACCGGAGCAGCGAGCTGGCCGACCCGTACCAGGTACGGCTGGAACTGCCGGCCGGCGCGACGCTGAACCTGGACCAGTACGAGTTCCTGATGAACGTGGTCGAGCGGACCGTGCCGGCCGGGATCCAGGCGAACACGTTCGCGATCCGGCGCCGCCACCTCGACGTGGACGGCGACGGGACCGCCGACCCGCTGCCGGTGACCACGGCCCGGGTGTTCCGCCGCTTCCGTCGGACCGGCGTCCGCCGCGGGTGACCGGATCCGGCGCGGGTGAACGTCGAGGAGGTCTTCAACCCCTTCGGCCGGCCGGGCCGGGCCCGTGGACCCCGGCCGGGCCTGCACGCGGCGCTGACCGCGCTGCTGCGGGACTCCCCGCGGCTGGTGCTGGTGCACGGGCCGCCCGTCGCCGGCAAGTCGTCGCTGGTGGAGGAGGTCCTGCTCGACCTTGGCTGCCCGGCGGTGACGACCACCTGCGACCGGCGGTGGACGGCGGCTGAGCACCTGCTGGACGCGGCGGTCTCGCTGGCCGGTCTGGGCGCCGCGCCGGACGGCTGGGACGCCGTGACCCGGGCGGTGGCGCCGATGGGCGTGCGTGACTACCTGGACAACCTGCCGGGACGGCGCCGTGCCGGCATCCCGGGTGTGCCGGTGGGCCGGCTGGTGGGGCAGCTAGGCCGGGCCGGCCACGCCTGGGTGCTCGACGACGTGCACAAGCTGCCCGCGGACGGCTGGCAGGCGGTGCTGGCCGCCGTCCCGGGCGGTCCGGGTCCGGTGGTGATCGCGGTAGGCACGGCGGCACCGGCCTGGCCGGGTGCCGGGCCGAGCGGTGCTGGGCCGAGCGGTGCTGGGCCGGGCGGCGTCCCCGCCCTCGCGGTGCCGCCGCTGTCCGCACCGGAGATCGAGGCCGGGCTGAGGGCCGGCTTCGCCGCCCTGGGCTTGGTCGTGCCGGCAGCCGTGGTGGCGGCGTGGGCTGCCGACCCCGGACTCGGGGCGGCGCGCTGCCAGGCGTTGGCCTACCAGGTTGCGCTGGCTGTGGGTGCCCATGCCCGGCCGCCGGGCGCGCCGGCGCGGACCGCCGTCGGCGAGGACCTCTGTGCCGCGGTCACCGAACGGTTCCGCGGCACGTGGACGTTGCGGTGAGGACCGGGCGCTCCCAGGCCCGGCGGGAAGGTGGACCCGTCAGTCCGGCCGGAAGGTGGACCCGTCCAACGACAGGAAGCTGCCGTGGGTGCTGCGGGCGACCACGGCGCCGGTGTCGAGGACGTCGATGCGCGTGGTGCCCGCGGAGCTGAAGACGCTGAAGATCTGCCGGGTGCTCGGCCGGTAGCCGGGTGGCAAGGTGAAGATCAGTGACGCGGCGACGGTGGCCTCCGCACCACCGGTCAGCGCCCCGCGCAGGTGGACCACGCCGGACCGGTCCTTCAGGTAGCCGGGCGGGTTGAACTGTAGGTCGTCGGTGGTGGTGGCGCGCCGCCAGGTGCCGGCCAGCGGCGGCGTGGTCCAGGCCTCGCTGAACGGGGTGTCGAGCCGGCGCAGCTCGGTGCGGATCTCGCCGAGCAGGTCGTGCAGGTCCGCCCGGACCCGGGCCAGCTCGGTCAGCGACACGCGGCCGTCGGCGCTCAGCCCGTCCAGGTCGCTCTCGATTCGGTGGAAGCGGAGGTTGAACCCCTCCTCGGCTCCGTTCCGCTCGGCCTGCACCGTGCTGACGCCGTCAAACCAGTCCTGGTGGTGGAAGCTGCGCGTGAACCTCGGCACCACGTTGGGGTCCTCGCGCGGGAACTCGGTCGTGTAGTCGAAAACCACCTGCGCCTCCACGCTTTCGTGATCTAACCTGCCGGTTCGCACGATACCGAGCCGGCCATGGTGATCAGGCCCAAATGACGGCCCGGGTCCGAGTCGCAACAGCCGAAGGTGTCCGGCAGCCGACGAGGGCAGGTCCCGCTCGACAGGCTCAGGCGCCGCGCCGCCCGAGTAATGTGATCTTGGGTTACCTGCGCTCTGGTGGATGCGTTCGACGACAACGACGGGTGGGCGATGGCAACGGCGTTCGACGGGTGGGATGCCGGCGCCACAGTCCGGGTCCTGCCGCAGATTTTCCACGTGTTCGGCGTCGGGTCCGTGCCGATGGCCGACGGCCGGGTGCTGGTCTTCGCGAGCGTTGCCGCACCAGGTACCGAGTTGGTGAGGTTGACCCCGCAGGGGCAGCCGGCGGGGCAACCGATCAGTCTGGAGCCGGACGACTTCGTCGGCACCGTCACGCCGCTCGTCCTGCCCGACGGGCGCCGGGTGGTGGCCACCGGGACCGCTGTGAACGTCGAGGACGGCCCGCGCGAGAGCCACACCGAGTCGCACATCCGCCTGTGGGCCGCTGACACCGGCCAGCAGGTGGGGCCGACCGTGCCCGGTCAGGGGCGGTGTATGACGCAGCTCAACCTTGCTGACGGCCGGCGGCTGCTGATCTTCGGTGAGGACGAGGGATCGGTCGTCCTGCTGGACCTGCCCGCCCTGTCCGTCGTCGCCCGGCTGCCGTGGCACCCCTTGGACCAGTTCGACTTGCTGAGGTGCCTGAGCGTCGTTCACCTGGACGGCAGGGCTCACCTGGTCATGGCCAGTGCCTTCGGCGCCCTGCGACTGTGGAGCATGGACTGGCTGACCGACGAGCACGCCCACATGACCGAGGTTGCGCGTGACGCCGGGGCGGAGCTGGGGGCTGCGGTGGTGGTGCCGGGTGCCGACGGCCAGCCGCTGCTGGCCCACAGCTTCGGCCGTCTCGTGGTGTTACGGGACGTGCGAAGCCTCGATCCCGTCGGGCTGCCGCGCGTCCTGCCTGGCGGCGTTCGTGAGCTGGCCGCGCTGCCGCTGCGGGACGGGCGGACGCTGCTCGCGGCCGGCATCGACGGGGGGGACATCGTGCTGTGGGATCTTGCCAGTGGCCAGCAGGTCGGCCCCCCACTCGCCGGCCACGAGTCCGGTGTCACCGCGCTGGCCGCGGTCCCGATGCCGGACGGGCGCTCGATGCTGGCGTCCGGCTCCGTCGACAGCACGGTGCGGTTGTGGACGCCGGAACGGTCGGCGCCGGTCGCGCAGACCGTGACCGGCCACGCGGGTCCGGTGCTGGCGCTCGCCGCGGTGGGCGGGCTCGCCGGCGGGAATGCCCTGCTGGCCTCGGCCGGCCAGGACCGTTCAGTGCGGCTGTGGAGGGCTGACGGCGAGCCGGTGGGTGAGCCGCTGCTGGGTCACACCGGGGCGGTGTTGTCGGTCGCGGCCCCACCCGGCAGCGCGACGACCGGTCCGCTGGTGGTCTCGGGGAGTGGGGACCGGACGGTGCGCCGGTGGGACCCGGTGACCGGGGTGGCGGTCGGGGCGCCGCTGACGGGCCATTCGGGGGCCGTGCGGGCGGTGACGGCCGGCGGGCAGCCCGGTCAGCCGCTGGTGGTCTCGGCCGGTGTCGACGCGACGGTGCGGCGGTGGGACGCGGCGACCGGGCAGCCGGTCGGCCAGCCCCTGCGCGGCCACGAGGGTGCTGTGCTCGCGGTCGTCACGCTCGTCGCCGGCGTCCCGATGATCGCTTCAGGCGGCGACGACGGCACCGTCCGGTTGTGGAATCTCCTGACCGGCGCGGCGCTCGGGCGGTCGCTGACCGGGCACAACGGTGCGGTACGCGCCCTGGCCGCGCTGGTGGTCGCCGGTCGGCCGCTGCTGGTCTCCGGCGGGGACGACGCGGCTGTGCGGCTGTGGGACCCGGTGGCGGCCACCGCGGTCGGAGAGTTGCGGGGCCACACCGCCGGTGTGCGGGCGGTGGCGGCCCTCGCCGGCGGTGGGGAGCCGCTGGTGGCGTCTGGAGGGGACGACCGGTCCATCCGGCTCTGGGACCCGGTGTCGCATACCCAGGTGGGTGCTGCGCTCGTCGACCACACTGACGGAGTTCGTGCGCTGGCATCCCTGCGGCTGGCGGACGGCAGCGAGAAGCTCGCGTCGGCCGGCGCGGACGCCACCGTCAAGCTGTGGACCTTCTGACCCGGCGGGCCGGGCGGCAAGGCCGGCCCGTGGCACGGCGGATGGGTGCCACCTCATGGCATGGGGAAGGCTCCCAGTGCTGCTGGTCGGGTCCTTACGGCGACCGGGCCGGCGGGGTTACCGAGAGCCGCGGGGCCGACGGTTGACCTTGTCGCCCCGGTGACGGGGTGGGCCGAGGGGACGGTGCCATATGCCACATGTTCGCGATGAGCAGTGGGCGCAAGCGGGTGAGCGCGACGTTCTGGCTGCTGGACGCCACGGACAGCCCGCGGGGGCGGGACGTCCGCCCGCCCGACGGGGCCGGCCTGGGCACGTTCGACGGTGACGGCGAGCCGTACCTGGCGAAACAGCCGATCGCGGGCCGCGCTAAACGCGCGATCTCCGTCTACGCCGCCAACACCGCCAGAGGCCGGATCCATGGCCACAGCTACAAGGCCACCCTCAGCATCGAGATCGTCACCGACGAAGCCTGGACAGCGGCGACCGCCGCCTAACGCCGATTTCCACGCAGGAGGTTCGGGGCAACCTCGTCAGGCGAAGTCGAAGTGCAGGGTCCGCCTGCTCCACCACGGGATGACCGTGTCGGGGATCAGCGGGGCCTGGGGTCAGGGGGCCTGGAATCCCGCGTTGGTCAGCACGGTGCTCGCCTTGTCGGACAGGATGAAGTTGACGAACGCGGTGGCGCCGGCGGCGTTGGGCGCGTTCTTCAGCGCGACGATCGGGTAGTCGTTGATCGCCTTGGTGGATTCGGGGAACTCGACGCCGTCCACCTTGCCCGCCGACGCCTTGACGTCCGTGCGGTAGACCAGCGCGGCGTCGACCTCACCGAGGGTGACCTTCGACAGTGCGGACTTGACGTCCTGCTCCAGGGTGACCGGGGTCAGGTTCACCCCGGCGGCGGCGAGCGCCTTCTTCGCGGCGGCTCCGCAGGGCACCTGCTCGGCGCACAGCGCGGCCTTCACCCCCGGCCTGGTCAGGGCGGGCAGGTCGGTGACGCCCTTCGGGTTGCCCTTCGGTACGGCGATGACGAGCTGGTTGCGGACGAAGACCTTGGGCGCGCCGACGTTGTCGCCGGCGTCGGTGACGGTCTTCATCGTGGCCGGGCTCGCCGCGGCGAACACGTCGGCCGGGGCGCCGGAGGTGATCTGCTGGGCCAGCTGCGAGCTGCCGGCGAAGGAGAAGGTCACCTTCGATCCGGGGTTCGCGGCCTCGAAGTCCTTGCCGAGCTGGGTGAACGACCTCGTCAGCGAGGCGGCGGCGAGCACCGTGACGGTCCCCTGTACTCCGCTCGCGGCGCTGCTGGCCGTGGCGGAGGGCGTCGCCGCAGCGCCGCCGTCGCTGCCGCCACATCCGGCGGTCGCGAGAAGCCCGGCGCCGAGCACCGCCAGGGCCGCCGTCTTCATCTTGCGAAATCTCACGTGTCCCGTTCCTCCACCCGTTCATCCGTTGTCCGGTTTCCGCAGTCGCGGACCCTGTCGCTCTGCTAATCCGCAGATGCGAAACTCTGGGCATGATAGTTCCGTATCTGCACGGTGAACAGGCGGGTTGTTCCGTGGTGTGCCGGTGCGCGGCCGGGGCCTGCGCCACGGCGACCGGAGCCCCGCTCGGCGGGCGGTGTCGAGAGCGGTGCCGAGGGCAGGGTCAAGAGCGGTGCCGAGCCGGTTGAGCCGGTCGTGCTCCTCGGGCAAGCCGCGGGTGATGGCAGGCCGGGTTACGGCAGGACGTGGGTTACGCGGCAGGACGTGGGTTACGGCGGGCCGGGTTACGGCAGGACGTGGAAGGTCCGGTCGTGGTAAATGAGCGGGGACGCCTCCGGGTCGGTGTCCGCCTCAAGGACCTGGCCGATGATGAGGAAGTGGTCCCCGGCCTCGACGGGTGGCCGGGCGGAGCAGCGCAGCCACGCCCGTCCCCCGTCGAGCAGGGGCTCGCCGGTCGCAGCCTGGTCCAGCGGGTCGGCGAGGCGAACCGGTCGATCCCGCTGCGGGCGAAACGCCGGGCGACCTCCTCCTGCTGGGAGGACAACAGGTTCACCTTTCGAACCAGCGGGCCAGGAACCGGGTGGACACGTAGGCCAGGGCGGCGCTCTGCGCCACCCCGACGCGGGTGCATCGGGTCGTCCGGGTGAGCCCCGCCGTCCCGACGGGCCCGCGCGTCAGCCGTCGGCGAGGGATCTCCGGTCCCGGCGCAGGGGATGATCGGGCGGGATCTCCACGACCACGATCGGGACGCCGTCCGGATCCTCGATCCACATCTCGTCGAGTCCCCACGGCTCACGCCGCGGCTCCCGGGTGATGACGACACCCGCCGTGTTCAACCGGGTGTGTTCGGCCGCCAGGTCACGCACCTGCAGCCAGAGCCGCGTCGTCCCCACTGGTTCCCGGCCTGCGCCCACCGGTTCCCCGCCCGCGCCCACCGGCCGTGCCGGGCGCGGCGAGCGCCCGGACACCTCCAGCAGGCCCTGGCCGAGGAAGAACACCAGCCCGGGTTCCTCCGGCGGCCCGAATTCGCGGTAGACCGCCAGCCCGAGGGTCTCGCGGTAGAAGCGGTGACTGCGTTGCGGATCCGTGGGCCGGAGCAGGATGCGGCTGCTGAGAACCTCCACCCGGCCAGTCTGCCCCGTCCGCGGACCGCCGTCGTCACCACCGGGGGCGGTGACGGGGAGCAGGCCGCGGTCGGCTCCGGTTCCCCACGAGCGCGCGACGAGCGCGCGCAACGCGTTGACGGCCGTCCAGGTCCGGCGTCAACCGCCGCGCAGCGTCCTGGTGATCCCGGCGGCGACCGTCGTCGCGAGCGCCCAACCGGCGGCGATGAGGAAGTAGGCGAACCAGACCGTCGCGCCGCGCGGGGTGAAGTGCTGCTCCTGCCCGAAGTCGATGAGGGGCAGCAGCAGGTCGAGGGTGTAGACGGGGGCGTGGAAGGCCGACGCGGCGGTGTCGTCGACCGGCGCCGGCGGCCGTAGGTCGAACAGCACGCTGCCGGCCACCACCAGAAGCGCGATCCACGAGGCGGCCCGCACCGGGCGGAATCCGTATCCCACGAGCAGGTCCTGCAGGTGGCTCCATAGCTTCGCCGCCGGCGCCAGAGTCTCGCGTCGATGCGATCGAGCCGCTGGTGCCGGCGCTGTTGCCGGCACCGTGGCCTGGGCCGCAGTCAGGGCCGCAGTCAGGGCCGCAGTCAGGGCCATGGTCAGGGCTGTCGTCGCCGGGGCGCGCGCCGTCCAGGCGGGCCCCCTCCAGGCAGACCCGGCTGCCCACCTCGGCGTAGGCGATGCTCACCGTCCCTTGGGCGTGGAACCCCTCACAGCAGTTGAGCATCGCGGCGACCTTCAGGTCGAATGCCGCCAGCGCGGTGCCCGTGGGACTGCTCAGGTGGGCTCCCTCCAACCGCACCGATCCGCCCACGACAGCGTTGTTCAGCCTCAGCTCCCCGTCGCAGCGCAGGGCCGACAGGTACCGGCCGTCGGGTGAGGGGCCACCGAGGAGGTCGTCCTCGACGTGCAGCCGGGTTGCGTCGAAGGCGGAGCCGGGGCCCTCGAAGCGGGCGCCGGAGAGCAGCAGCGCTCCGTTGATCCGGGTGCCGGCCAGGATGACCGGTCCGCGGGACCGGCAGTCGAAGAGCCGGAGGTTGCCCTCGATGACGGCGTTCGACGCGAGGATTCCGCGGAAGTGCGTACCGGTGAGATCGAGCTGGCGGGTTCTCGCCCCGTACAGATTCACCCGATGGTCGAAGACGCAGTCCCGCAGCCGGACCGGACATCCAAT
>NZ_CDXDOR010000023.1:47402-47875 GCF_978021225.1 Frankia sp. CeTa3Moorea
CCCGGTGCCGGTCGGGTGCGGTTCCGCTGGACCCGACCGCTTCCCGGGGTGTCCCGTGGGATACCGGGCCGGTTGACGGGCGCGCGGCTGGTCCGGGAGGTGAACGGCTGGCATGTGGTGTTCCGCCTGGAAACCCCTGATGTGCAGTCGGAACCGCACGCTGGCCCGCCGGCAGGGGTGGACCGTGGGGTGACCCGGACGCTGGCCTTGTCGGACGGGTCGTTCCGGGACATGCCCGTGCTGCTGTCGCCGGGTGAGGCGCGGCGGCTGCTCCGGTTGGAACGGAAAGCGGCCCGGCAGCGCCGGGCCCGTCCGTGGAACGCCCCGACGTCGAACCGGCTTCGCCGGACCTATGACCAGATTGCCGTGGTGCGCGCGAGAACCAAACGCCGCCGCGACGACTGGGTACACAAGACCACCACCACAATCAGCCGGGAATACGGGCTGATTGTGGTTGAAGATCTGCGGGTGGA
>NZ_CDXDOR010000024.1:0-46492 GCF_978021225.1 Frankia sp. CeTa3Moorea
TGCGTCGACGGTGACCTCCGGGCCCAGCAGCCGCCCGATCGCCGCCGGGTTCAGTGTCACCGCGTGCCGAGCGACCGCCACGGCGCCGGCCAAGGTGCTGTGCACTGTCCACTCGCCGGTGTGCCCGAGCAGCAGCGCCGGCGGGACGAGCTGCTTGTAGACGATCCGCAGCGGGGGGAAGCAGATCCGGACCGACTCGGTGGTGTGCACCGTCCCCTCGGCGGTGCGGCTGTCCATAGTCATCCACTGCACGTTCGGGACGCCCTCGCGCAGGTCGAGGCGGGCGACGTGGGGTAGCAGCCGGGGCCAGCTCGCGACGTCGTGCAGGAAATCGTAGACCGGGCGCGGGGGGGCGGCGATCTGGACGGTGTCGGTGAAGGTGAAGGTCAGGCCCTCGTGGGCGCGCTCCAGCTCCAGGTTGGCACGCAGCGCGGCGAGTTCGGCGTCGCTGTTGATGTCGACGGCCCGGCGGATCCAGTCGACGTTGCCGGGCAGGTCGTCGACGGCGGCGAAGCCGTGGCGCAGGACGACCAGCGTCTCGGCCGGGGCGGTCGTGATGACGATCCACTCACCGCTCATCGCCGCCACCGGTGCGGTGGGGGTCTCCTGGCGGAAGGTGATCCGTCCGGCGGCCGGGTCCAGGACGCGGCGCGAGGTCCAGGTCCGCACCGCCTCGTTGGTGGTCGCCCAGATCTGGATGCGCTCCTTGGCGCCAACCCGCTCGAGCTGCTCGGCGTGGATGGTCGGGCCAAACGTGAGGGGCCAACCGGTGACGTCCGCCAGCCGGGCGAACACGGCGGCGGCCGGAGCGGCGATCGTTGTCTGGTGCTGGGTCTGGTGCACGTGGGGACCGGTCACGGCGCTCGCCGCTCCTTCCGGGATGGCCGGCGGGACGCTGCCACCGTCGCCGATCCGGCTGGAGCCGGGATGGAACCTCGATCAACCCGGCCCTGGATCCGCCGCGCGGATGCCGTCCGGGATGCGCGTTTCACCCGGATGCGGGTGCCGGCTGGGGGCGCGTGTCAGTCCGGCGCGGGCAGGATGCCGGCGGCGACCGCCTTGTTCACCGCCTCGATCCGCGAGACCGCCCCCAACTTGGTGAAGACGCTGCGCAGGTGCTTCTTGACGGTGGCCTCAGCGAGGAACAGCCGGGCGCCGATCTGCGCGTTGCTCATCGCCTCGGCGGTCAGCCGGAGCACTTCGAGCTCGCGCTCCGAGAGCAGCGACCGCCTGAACGTCGGGCCGAGCAGGCTCTCTCGGGACACGGAAAGGAACACGCGGTCGTGGTCTCCTCGGGCGTCGCGCACCGCGGCGATGAGCTCGCGGCCGCCGACGCTCTTCAGCAGGTAGCCCCGGATGCCCAGCTCGATCAGGCTGCGGACCAGCTCGGCGTTGTCGAAGACGCTCAGGATGACGACGTGCGTGGTCGGGGAGCCGCGCCGGATCAGCGACACGGTCTCCCGGACGTCGCCCCCGGGGATCTCAACGTCGAGCAGCACCACGTCCGGGCGCTCGCGGGCGATGAGCCGCAGCGCGGATTCCTGGTCACCGGCCTCGCCTACCACGCGCAGGTCGAACGTGGTGCCCAGGATCTGGCGCAGCCCGTCCCGCACCAGCGCGTGGTCGTCGACGATGAACACGCGGGTCGGCGCGCCGCCGGTCGTGCACCCGGTCACGCCGCCCATCACAGCGGGCCCAGATGGTCGTCGTGCGCGCCGGGCGTGCTCGAGTCACCGCCCGGCGCCGGCCCGGACAGCGCCGGCCCGGACAGCGCGAGACCCGGCAGCGGCATGATCAGCTCCATAGCCGTGCCGCCCTCGGGCTCGCTGCGCAGGATCAGGTGGCCGCCGAGCAGGGTGGCCCGCTCCTTCATGGCGGTCAGCCCGGTGGCCTGGCCGGTGAGCAGGTCGAGGTCGACCCCGACCCCGTCGTCGCGCACCACGGCGCGTAGCCAGTGCTGGGAGATCTCGAGGCGGACCTGGATGTCGGTGGCCTTCGCGTGGGCGAAGGCGTTGCGCAGCGCCTCCCGGACGATCAGAAACACCTCGTCCCGCAGCACCGGCGGCACCCACCGCTCGTCCCCGATGACCTGTAGCCGCGTGCGCGGGGGAGCGGGGGCCATCGTGTCCAGATAGCCGCTGATCGCGGCCCGCAGGCTTTCCAACGGGGCGTCGTGGCGCAGCTCACCGAGCATCGCCCGGATACTCTCCAGCCCCTCCCGCAACGCGTCGACGGCCCGGTCGACCGTGCCGGCGGCCCGGCCGGGATCGCTGTCCTGGAAGAGGTCGAACAGCTCGAGGTAGCGGTACGCGGCGCTTATCGAGTGCCCGACGCGGTCGTGCACCTCCCGGGCTATCCGGCGGCGCTCGTCGACATGCGCCCGATGAATGTGCTGGAGCAGCGAGACGGCATAACTCGCCGCGCTCTCCCGGATTCTGCGCTGGAGGCTGAGATCGACGGCGAGAACGGCCCGGGACAGTTCTTCCAGGCCGTTCTCGCGGGACGCCAGTTCTTCGGTGAGAACGGTCAGGAAAGAATGAAAGAGGGAGCTCGCGGCGCGCAGCGACACCGCCGGGTGGATTCCGCGTTCGGCACGGGCGGCACCGATCGCCGCCGCCAGTGCGTCGCCGCCCGGATGCGGGGGCTTCGGGCCAGGGGAGAGTCTCGCCAGGACATCGTCGATAATCTGCTCGGCGTGCGCGGCGACCTGTTCCCGGATCGTGGTGTCCTTGAACAGCGGGCTTCGGTCGTGGCGCAGACGGGTTAAGAAGGCTGCGACAATGTCCTCGCGCCGCCGCTCTACCAATGCGACGAGGGTACCGAAGAGCTCACCTTCCCCCATCTCCATGGGGATACCATCCAACCTTTCGGGGCTGCGCCGATGCTCCTTCTGGAGCCAACTATACGCAAGCATCGTGGTCTACGTGGTGCTTCTTGTTTGCATCGCTCACCGGCTGTTCTCCGGAGCAAGAGGATCGGACCGTGAGGCGGCCTACCAGCGCGTCTGTTGTGGTGCGCTTGCGCGCAATGCCACGTAGCCTAAATTGATCATGCGGCGCGGGGGTTGAGTGCGTGGAACCGGATGGTGGGCGGGCTGTCGTGGCGGGTGCTGGCGGCCTCGCCGGTCTTTTTGACCCGGTAGCTGCTGTGCCGGGCGCGTTTGACCGCGCGGGGGCTGGTGCGTTCCCGCCGCGGCGGGATCAGCAGTGTGGCGATCGAGGTGAGCAGGTCCGGGAGCTGGTCAGCCCAGTCCCGAGGGGGGAATGTCCGCCGTCCCGGTGGCGGTACGGCGGATCAGGCGCAGGGTTCTGGTGAACGAGACCCGGTCGGGGTCCAGGTCGGCTGCGGCGGAGGCCTTCGCGGTCAGCGCGCTGATCGCATGGTGGACGATCAGATACGACCAGATCTCCTGGTAGGCCAGGTCCGGTAGCTTCGAGCGCAGGACCCGTCCAGGACCACGCAGATGGGTCTTGAGCTGGTCGTTTCCAGTTTCTTCCTCCCATCGCTGGTGATAGCCGGCGGCCAGCTCGTCGGCCCGGGCGTCCGCCGGGTCGCGGATCGTGGTCAGCAGGACGATCAGTTCGCCGGTGCCGCCACCCGTCCGGTCGGGCACGTCGTACGCCACCACCCGGGCCAGATGGACGACCGGCAGACCGCGGGCGTCGAACGCCTCCGGGACGGCGCCTGCTTCGGCGAGGTCCGCCCCGGCGCGGGCGGCGGCCAGCAGCCGTTCCCGCCGGGCACCGCGCACAGCCGGGCTGACCAGGACAGTCAGATAGGTCCCGTGGTCGAGCACCCGCACCACCGGCAACCCCAGCCCGCCCGGAGCCCGCCACAGCAGCGCCGCCCCGGTCGCCTGCGCGGCATCCCACCCGGCCCAGGAATAGAAACCCCGGTCGGCGGTGAGCAGCTCATCCGCCCGCGGCCGCGGGTACAGCCGTCCGGCCAGGGTCTTCTCCCCGACCCGCCAGGCGCCGACCTCGGCCGCGAGGAAAGCGTGAGTGCCGCACTCGGCCAGCGCCACCACCCGCGCCTTGGGGAACACCGACCGGTTCTCCCCGGACCCGGCCACCCCGACAACCGGGCCGCACACACGGATGTATACCCGCCTACTCGGCTTGGCCCGGTAACGCCCCGACTGCACCCGAGCATGCAGATCCTGCAGGTTGGCCTCCAGGTCCTGCCCGTACTCGGTCCACGTCACCCCGTCCACCCCCGGCGCAGCCTCACGACGGATCGCCCCGTAGGCCTTGCGGAGTCTGGCCAGGTCAACATGGTGCAGCAGCGCGGTGAACCGTGTCCCCTTGTCTCGTCGTGCTGCTTCCCGCACACGATCCAGCGCATTGGACGCCCCTGACCCGACCCTGTGTCCAGGGGGAGTTTTGCTGGCCGTGTTCCCCTTGGCCGACCGTCTTCCCTCCACCATCTCCGCAGTCCCGGCCACAGCCAGTCCCTTATTCGACGGCTTCATCGGTACTACGCGGTCGTCCGACTTCCCGCCCTCGTTCATCCCAGGCGTACCGCCGTCGGCGTTCCCTGGACGGCCCACCCGATGATCAGCCGGATAGGCGAGAGGCGGGATCTCCCGGTTCTCGTGCATGGAGGTTCCGTGCATGCCATGGTTCTTCGACCGCGCGGGGTCCGGCAGCAACTCGCGGTAACGCCGCCGCCGGTATGGCCTTCCGCTACTACAACAGCGTCGGCACCCCGAACACCTTGATTTCGCGGCTCAATGGCCCGGCCTACACATGCCCCTGTCAACGCTTCGCCACGCCCTCGCGGGTCGTCGACGCATGACTCGGGGTCACCGTGGGTCGCTGGCCCTTCGGCATAGAGCTCTCTTATCTCCTCCTCCATGCCGGTTCATCCCGGCGCTTTCTGTAGTTCCACTGCCCGTGCCAGTCATGGGCGGTCAACGGCAGGGTGGCCATGACCTCGTCGGGCACGACGATGCCGGTGTGGCAGGCGCCGGGGTCGAGCTCGGCGCCAGCGGTGTGAGCGAGGGCGGCCAGCCCGGTCTTCCAGGCCCGGACCCGGTAGCCGTTCGCGCCACCGGCATCGGCGGTGATCAGGAGCCGGGTCGCCCTCGGGTAGCGGTGGCGGCCTTCTCCGTCCCACCAGCGGCGCAGGGTCGCGACCGCGAACGCGGCAGTGTCGCCGTCGCAGCCGACCGCCACCCAGCCGGTGTCAGCGGCCAGGTCGTAGATGCCGTAGGGCACCGCCTTGGACGCGTCCTTGGCGGGAAAGTCATGGGTTCGTACCGGCACCGGCTGCCCGGTGCGGTGCCACTCCCGGCCGGCGACCGCGTAGTCCCCAAGGACCTCTTTCTTCTTGGTGTCCACGCTTACCGGGTGCCCGGACCGGGTCAGCTCCCCCGCCAGCATGCGGGGTCGATTTCACCGTCCACCGCAGCGGCGACTCCGGGTCCCCGCGCTGCTCGGGCTCGACCAGTGCCAGCAACGCGCCCACCAGGGACGGGGCTTTCTCCCGCGCCTGTTTACGCCCACCGCCGGCACCCCGGACCCGTCCGGACGGCGGCTGGCCGCTGTCCAACTCCGCTACCCCACGCGAGACGGTGTCCCGCGAGACCCCGGCCGCCCGGGCCACCAGACGGATTCCGCCGTGTCCCAACGCCCTGGCGTCCGCTCCCAGGACCAGCCGCCGCCGACGCTCGTCCAGATGCGGCAGCAACACCGTGAACTTCTCCGCCAGAACCGCCTCGGTCCCTTCCACTCCCGGAACCCTACCCCTACAGGTCATGGTCAAAAGCCGAAGTTATTTTCCGGCGGCTCCCTGGCTGCGGCGTTCCATTCGGCGCGCGATCGCCCGCACCGCCATATCGATCGGTCCCAGCCAAACCCGTTATTGGATGGTTTTTACGAGTACAACGGCATGCACTGCGTACTGCGTCACCATGAAGGCCTGGTAGGGCCGCCGCCGCTGTTTCCTGGTCCCCTCGGCTGCGTGGCCAAGTGTCAGAAAGGCGACGGTCACTCCCCCGGCCTGCAGCATCAACGCGGCCGGGACGAGGTGCACCGCGAACGCGGCGCACGCCCACACCGCGCCTGCGCCGAGCAGCACCGCGTACGCCGCCGTCGTCCACAGGTGCTGGCGCCGGCTGGTCGCGACCGCCGGCCGCCGCCCGGCGGCCACGTCGCCCTCGACGTCGGAGAGGTCCTTGGACCGCGCGCCGACCAGCCCCATCCACGCCGACATCGTGACGACGACGATCCACCAGGCGGCGGGCCGGCCCACGGCCGAACCCGTCACCGCCACAGCACCAGCGTGGAATGTGAGAAGTCCCACGGCAACAATGGACAGCCTGGCCGTCGCGGGCGCGCGTTTGAGGGCCCACGACGGGCCGGAGTAAAGGTAGCCGAGCAGCAGCGCGAGCCAGAGCGCGACACTGAAGGCGGTGCTCAGCCAGAGGCCCACCAGGACGGCGCCCGTGGCCGTGGCCACGGCCACCCGCTGGGCGTGGCGCGGGTCGAGCCCGCCCCGGGCGATCGGCCGCCCGACCCCATTGATCTGGTCCTCGACCACATCCCGCGTGCCGTTGAACAGGTAGGCGAAGGAAATCACCGCCACCCACGCGGCCGTGGCCGGCAGCAGGGTGCCGAGCTCGTCGCGTAGTGGCCGGCCGGTGAGTGCCGCACCGGCCAGGAATCGCAGCACAAAGATGATCTGAACGGTCGGTCGTGCTTCCTGGGCGCAACGAAGAAGCGTGCGCAGCGGGCTCCGCCGCGACTGTCGATGGCTTATCCACATGTCACACCTGCTGCCATGGACAGGATTCTAGGTCGATTGCGTCGTTCGTCCGCGCGCCCGCGGCCACTCGACGTCACTTCCTTGGATGTACCCCTGGTATCGGTTACGGAGTACTCCCCTTGAAATCGTCAGCTGGCCGGCTCTAGGGTCGATCTGGTACCTGGCGCCGAGTGCCGCGCGCCGGCAGCCATGACCGATCGCGAATCCGTGTTGACCGGAAGGTAAATTCTCGGCGATGATCGAGTTTCGTGTTCTTGGCAGCCTGGAGATTGTCCGGCGCGGTGCGGTCGTGGCGCCGACGCCGCCCAAGGTACGTCAGGTCCTCGCGCTGCTCGTGATGAACGTCAATCAGGTCGTGCACGTGGACACGCTCATCGAGGAGCTGTGGGAAAACGAACCGCCGCCGAGCGCGATGACGACTATCCAGACCTACATCTACCATCTGCGCCGTTTCCTGGCCAAGGAGAACCTGGCTGGGCCGGCCGGTGAACTCGTCACGACCAAGGTGCCGGGCTATGTGCTGCGAATCCCAAGCGAACAGGTCGACGAACAGCGGTTCCGCCAGCTCGCCCGGCGGGGTCGCGTGCACCTGGACGACGGCGACCATGTTCAGGCCTCGGCCGCGCTGCGCGGCGCGCTCGCCCTGTGGTCCGGCTCGGCGCTGGCCGATGTTCACCATGGCCGGGTCCTGCAGGCGCAGGTGCTGCGGCTGGACGAGGAACGCCTGCGCACGGTCGAACTGAAGATCCAGGCTGATTTCGCGCTCGGCCTGCATCGCGAGCACATCAGCGAACTTCGCGTGCTGACCTCCACCTATCCGCTGAACGAATGGTTTCACAGCCGGCTCATCGAGGCGCTGGCCCGCACCGGCCGCCGCAGCGAGGCGCTGCAGGCCTACCAGCGGGTGCGGGCCATCCTCGACGACGAGCTCGGGCTCGATCCGTCCCCCGAACTGCAACAGCTCCAGCGGCAGGTGCTGGCGTAGTACCCGTCCCGGCACCGGCGGCGTCCCGCCGGCCGAGTCTCCCCTGGAGGGGTCCATGAGCGCGCAGGCACATCCGGACGGCAACGCCGTCGCTCTCGTCACCGGATCGTCGGCCGGCATCGGGGCGGCGGTCGCGCGCCGGCTCGCCGCGGCCGGGATGCGGGCCGTCGTCAACTCGGCCCGCTCGGTCCAGGAGGGCGAGAAGCTCGCCGCCGAGCTGCCGGACGGACACTATGTCCAGGCCGACATCGCCGATCCCGACCAGGCGCGGGCGCTGGTCGACGCAGCGGTGCGGCACTACGGGCGGCTGGACGCGCTGGTCAACAACGCCGGCGTCACGCAGGTCATCCCGCACCCGGACTTCGCGGCGGCCACCCCGGAGGTCTGGCGGCACATCCTGGACACGAACGTGATCGGCACCTGGCAGATCACCGTCGCGGCGCTGCCATACCTGAGCGCCACCGGTGCCGGCGCCGTGGTCAACATCAGTTCCATCGCCGGCTCGCGGCCGGCGGGCAGCTCCATCTCCTACGCCGTCAGCAAGGCGGCGATCAACCATCTCACCCGGCTGCTCGCCGCAGTGGTCGGGCCGGAGGTCCGCGTCAACGCGGTCGCGCCCGGCCTGATCGACACGCTGTGGACGAAGGACTTCGCCGAGCCCCGCCGCTTCGTCGGCGAGATGTCCCCGCTGCGCCGCATCGGCACCCCCGAGGACGTCGCCGAGACGGTGCTCGGTGTGCTGCGTTCGCCCTACACCACCGGCGAGGTCCTGCTGGCCGACGGCGGCGTGCACCTGCGCTGAGCGCCGGCCCGATCAGGGCCACCGGCATCCGCTGCCAGCCGGGCGCTGCCTGGCCCGTCGAGACGACGATGCTAGGGTTTTCAGCGTGCCGATTGATGGTGAATTCCCACTCAGTCGAAAAGAGTTCGACGATATCTACGGTCGGGTTCCCCGACTCTGCGCCGAGGTCGTCATCCGCGAGAGCCGGGGTGTGCTCCTGGTACGGCGGGACATCGAACCGTGCCGCGGCCAGTGGCATCTTCCTGGCGGCACCGTGTACTTTGGGGAGGCGCTGACCGACGCGGTGCGCCGTATCGCCGCGCGGGAACTCGGCGTCACCGTCGAGGTCGATACCCTGCTCGGGTATATCGAATATCCCGAGATGGCGGCCGGCGGCTATCGCGGCTGGCCGGTTGGGCTGGCCTTCGCCGCCCAGATCACCGGCGGAGCCCTGGTCGGCAGTGACCAAGGCCGGCAGATCGGTTTCTTCTCGGCTCCGCCCGGCGACACGCTCGTCGAGCAGGCCGTCTTCCTCGACCGGCTGGCCCCGGTAGCGTCCAGCTAGTACTGCAACGGCACTTGCTGGTGTCCTCGTCGCTGGTAGTGGCAGCGTCTGGCCTGGTGCTGAGAATGGCTACGGCACAGCCCCTTTTACCTGCTCGGCGCGGACGGCGGCGAGGGTGGCGTAGGCGAGCATGGACAGGGTGATGTGGGCGTACCACGCCCGCCAGTCACGGACCCGGTAGTCGTCCAACCCGCAGGTCTGCTTGGCCTGCTGGAAGCACTCCTCGATCGCCCATCGGGCTCCGGCCACAGCCGCGCGCTGGGCCAGGCTGGTGCGCCGCGGGCCGTGGCAGACGTAGTAGGCCAGCTCACCGCTGGTGCGGTTGCGGCGGGCAAGTAGCCAGTGGCCCCGGCCCGGCCGAGATCCGACACCAGGCCCGGGATGGCAGGGCAGCGATCAGCTCGTCGACCTTCGCACCTCACAGACCATCCACCACGACTACCAAGTGCTGTTGCAATACCAGCCCCGCCCGCGGAACCAGCACGCACCAGAACCAGCGCGCCTGCGGAACCAGTATCGCAGGAGAAAAACGGCCTCCCGCCACCCGGCGAAAGCGGCTTTCGAGTGCGCTTCTAGGCGGCCGCAGCAATGTGACGCCTGGCTGCTTACCGGGAAGTCGTCCACAGGGCGAGGAGGTGCCGGGTGTCTCGGCGTGTCGTGATCACCGGAATCGGGGTACGCGCCCCCAGCGGGAACGGTGTGAAACAGTTCTGGGACCTGATGACGTCGGGCCGCACGGCCACCCGCCGGATCAGCTTCTTCGATCCCGCTCCGTACCGTTCCCAGATCGCCGGAGAATGTGATTTCGACCCGGCGGGGGAGGGCCTGTCGGCCCGCGAGATCCGCCGGATGGACCGGGCCACCCAGCTCGCGGTGGTCTCTGCCAGGGAGGCCGTCGAGGACAGCGGCCTGGACCTCACCGCCCTCCTGCCCGAACGGGTGGGGGTGAGCCTGGGCAGCGCGGTGGCCGCGGCCACCAGCCTGGAGCGGGAGTACCTGGTGCTCTCCGACGCGGGCCGGCAGTGGCGAGTCGACCCCGGCTACCTCTCCCCGCACATGTACGATTATCTGTCCCCGGGTGCGTTCCCCGCCGAGGTCGCCTGGGCGGTCGGCGCCGAGGGGCCGGTGACGATGGTCTCCGACGGCTGCACCTCAGGCCTGGACGCACTCGGCTACGCCCGGGCGCTCATCGAGGAGGGCAGCGCCGACGTGTTCGTGGCCGGCGCCGCGGACGCGCCAATCACGCCGATCGTGGTGTCCTGCTTCGACGCGATCCGGGCCACCACCGATCGCAACGACGAGGCGGCCACCGCCTCGCGGCCCTTCGACCGGACCCGCAACGGCTTCGTGCTCGCCGAGGGCGCGGCGATGTTCGTCCTGGAGGAGCGCGAGCGGGCCCGCGCCCGCGGCGCGCACGCCTACGCCGAGATCACCGGCTACGCGAACCGGCTTAACGCCTACCACATGACCGGCCTGAAGACGGACGGCCGGGAGATGGCCGAGGCGATCCGGCTGGCGCTGGCGCAGTCCCGGACCGACCCCACCGAGGTCGACTACATCAACGCGCACGGCTCGGGCACCCGGCAGAACGACCGGCACGAGACGGCGGCCTACAAGCGCAGCCTGGGGGCGCACGCCTACCGGACGCCGGTCAGCTCGATCAAGTCGATGGTGGGCCACTCGCTGGGGGCCATCGGCTCGATCGAGATCGCGGCCAGCGCGCTGGCGATCGAGCGCGGCGTCATCCCGCCGACCGCGAACCTGCACGAGGCCGATCCCGAGTGCGACCTGGACTACGTGCCGCGCGAGGCCCGCGAGGCCCGGGTCGGCACCGTGCTGTCGGTGGGCAGCGGTTTCGGTGGCTTCCAGACCGCGGTCGTGCTGCGTCGCCCGTGGGACGCGGACCGATGACCGGGCCGGTTGACGGATCCGCGGTCGGACCGGCAGGCGGCCTGGCGGACGACGCGGTGCTGGTCACCGGCCTCGGCCCGATCACGCCGAACGGGCTCGGCGTCGAGCCGTTCTGGGCGGCGACGCTCGCCGGCCGGCACGGCATCCGCGAGATCAGCTCCTTTGACCCGGTGGGCTACCCCGCCGTGCTCGCCGGCCAGATCGACGGCTTCGAGGCTGCCGAGCATCTGCCCAACCGGCTGCTCCCGCAGACGGACGTGTCGACCCGGTACGCGCTGGCCGCGGCCTCGCTCGCGCTCGCCGACGCCGCGCTCGACCCGGCGGCGCAGCCCGACTACAGCATGGGCGTGATCACCTCGAATGCCACCGGTGGCTTCGAGTTCACCCACCGGGAGTTCCAGAAGCTCTGGACGCAGGGCCCCGAGGCGGTGAGCGTGTACGAGTCGTTCGCCTGGTTCTACGCGGTGAACACCGGGCAGATCTCGATCCGGCACGGGCTGCGCGGGCCGGGCGCCGCCCTGGTCGCTGACCAGGCCGGCGGCCTGCAGGCGCTCGGCCACGCCCGGCGCACCGTCCGCTCCGGCACGGCGCTGGTGGTCACCGGCGGGGTCGACTCGGCGCTGGACCCCTGGGGCTGGGCGTCCCAGCTCTCCAGCGGGCTGGTAAGCCGGTCCCGCGACCCGGAGCGGTCCTACCTCCCGTTCGACCGGCGCGGCACCGGCTACGTGCCGGGCGAGGGCGGCGCCATCCTCGTCCTGGAGTCCGCTGCCTCCGCCCGCGCCCGCGGTGTCCTCGGCTACGGCGAGATCATCGGCCAGGCGACGTCGTTCGACCCCCGGCCCGGCTCTGGCCGCCCGCCGGCCCTGCGGCGCACCGCGGAACTCGCGCTGGCCGACGCCGGGATCGGCCCTGACGAGGTGGATGTCGTCTTCGCGGACGCCGCCGGCAGCGCCGAGCTCGACGCGGTGGAGGCGGCCGCGATCGGTTCCGTCTTCGGCCCCCGCGGGGTGCCGGTCGCCGCGCCGAAGTCCCTCGTCGGGCGGCTCTACTCGGGCGGCGGCCCGCTGGATCTGGTGTGCGCGCTGCTCGCCATCCGGGACAGTGTGGTGCCGCCGGCCGCCGCCGCGACGCTGCCCGCGAGGGAGTACGAGCTCGACCTGGTCACCGGCGTCCCGCGGTCGCTGCCGGTGCGCACCGCCCTCGTCCTCGCCCGGGGCAGGTGGGGGTTCAACGCCGCGCTGGTCGTGCGCGCCGTTGCCGGCCAGCCCCCGCGCCGGCCATCGCACCGGCGACCAACGTCGCCGCCAGCTGACGGTGCAACCAGCTGACGCCGCAACCGGACGACGCCGCAGCCCTGAGGGGCGGCCCGGCCCGAGGACAGCGCTACCAGTCACGCGCCACCGGCTGGCAGCGCCGCCAAACCACAGACGGCACCAGCCAAGGAGATGCCATGCCCGCACTGACCATCGGCGAACTACACAGACTGCTCGTCGAATGCGCCGGCGACAGCGAGAACGCGGGCTCGCCGGACGAGATCATCGACCTCCCGTTCGAGGGGATGGGCTACGACTCGCTCGCGCTGATCGAGACGGCAGCCCGGATCAAGCGGGAGACCGGCGTCGAGATCGCAGACGACGAGGTCGCGAACCTGCGCACGCCGCGGGAGATGCTCGACGCCGTCAACAGCATCGCCGGATCGAGCCGGCCGGCGTGAGCGTGTCACCCGTGAGCGCGTCGTCCACCGATGTGTCCCCCGTCAGCGCGGTCCCGAGGATGACCGAGGTCGCCGAGGACGTCTTCGCCTACGTCCAGCCGAACGGCGGTTGGTGCCTGAACAACGCCGGCCTGATCGTCGGGCCCGCGGGGGTCGTGGTGGTGGACACCGCCGCGACCGAGCGCCGCGCCCGGCAGCTGCGCGCGGCGGTCGACAACCTGGGCACCGCCGGCCACCACACCGTGGTCAACACGCACTTCCACAGCGATCACGTCTTCGGGAACTCCTTCTTCGCCCCGGAGGCGGCGATCATCGCCCATGAGCGGGCTCGGACGGAGATCACCGAGACGGGCCTGGGCATCACCCGGCTGTGGCCCGACGTCGCGTGGGGCGAGATCCAGGTGACCCTGCCGACCCTGACCATCCAGGACCGGGCAACGCTGCACATCGGCGACCGGCGGGCCGAGATGATCTTCGTGGGTCCCGCGCACACCACCAACGACCTCGTCGTCTGGCTGCCGGAGGAGCGCGTGCTTTTCGCCGGCGACGTGCTGCTCAGCGGCTGCACCCCGTTCAACCTGATGGGTTCGGTCAGCGGGGCGCTGCGCGCACTCGAGGTGCTGCGCGGCCTCTGCCCGCAGACCGTGGTGTGCGGGCACGGCGAGATCTGCGGCCCCGAGATCATCGAGCGCACCGAGGCCTACCCGCACTGGGTGCGGGCGGCGGCGGCCGAGGGGTTCGGCGCCGGCCTCGCGCCGCTGGAGGTCGCCCGTGAGCTCGGTGCCCACCTCTACACCGACCTGCTCGGCCCGGAGCGGGTGGTGGGCAACCTGCACCGCGCCTACGCCGGGCTCGGCGGCGCCGAGCCCGGCGAGCGGCTGGACGTGGTCGCCGTATTCGGGGAGATGATCGAGTTCAACGGCGGGAAGCGGCCGACCTGCCTTGCCTGAGCCACGCCTGCCCGAGCCGCACCAGTCGGAGCCGGGCCCGCCGGAGCCGGGCTTCCGGGTGCTCGGGCCGCTGGAGGTCCTGCGGGATGGGCGGGAGAGCACCCCGAGCGCGCCGAAGGTCCGGCAGGTGCTTGCGCTGCTGGTGGTCCGGGCAAACCAGATCGTCGACAGCGCCGCGCTGACCGAGGAGCTGTGGGGGGACACGCCGCCGCGCAGCGCGCCGGCGACCGTCCAGACCTACGTCTACCACCTGCGCCGGTTCTTCCAGCGCGAGGGCATCACCGGCGCCGGCGAGCAGATCCTGCACACACGGCCGCCCGGGTACCTGCTCGCGCTGCGCCCCGAGCAGGTCGACCTGCGGGAGTTCCACCGGCTCGCCCGGCAGGGCCGGGCGCAGGCCGAGCGCGGGCACACCGGCGCGGCGGCGGCCAGCCTGCGCGCCGCGCTGGGGCTGTGGCGCGGCCGCCCGCTCACCAACGTGCACCCGGGCCCGCGGCTGGCGGCCTACCTGGTGGACCTGGAGGCGCAGCGGATGGCGGCACTGCGGTTGCGCATCCAGGCCGACCTGGAGCTCGGGCAGGGCCAGGACCTGGTCGGTGAGCTGCGGTCGCTGGCCGTCGCCCACCCGTTCGACGAGTGGTTGCACGCGCGGCTCATCGAGGTACTGCTGCGCGGCGGGCGCCGCGGCGACGCGCTGGAGGTCTACCGGCGGCTGCGGCGCACCCTCGGCCGGGAACTGGGCCTGGACCCGTCCCCGGACCTGCGTGCGCTGCACCGGGCCATCGTGACGCGGGACGTCGTCGCGCAGGACATCGTCAGGGCCGAGACCCGGCACCCGCGCTGAGCGCCGGCCGGGCCGCGGCGACCTCCATCGCCGCGGCCTCTGCCGCCTGGCCCTCTGCCGCCGCGACCTCCATCACGTACTGGCCGTAGCGCGAGTGGGCGAGGCGCTCGCCCAGCCGGTGGCACTCGGCCCGAGTGATGAACCCCATCCGCAGTGCGATCTCCTCGACGCAGGCGATGCGTACCCCCTGGCGGCGCTCCAGGATCTGCACGTACACCCCGGCTTCGAGCAGCGAGTCGTGGGTTCCGGTGTCCAGCCAGGCGAAGCCGCGCCCAAGATCCTCCAGTCGGGCCCGGTCGCGGTCCAGGTATACGCGGTTGACGTCGGTGATCTCCAGCTCGCCCCGGGCCGAGGGGCGCAGGTTCCTGGCGATGTCGAGCACCTCGTTGTCGTAGAAGTAGAGCCCGGTGATCGCCCGGTTGGACCGGGGCCAGCGCGGCTTCTCCTCGATCGAAACCAGCCGGCCCGCGCCGTCGACCTCGCCGACGCCGTACCGCTCGGGATCGCTGACCGGGTAGCCGAACAGGACGCACCCGTCTACCGTGCGGCTGCTGGCCTGCAGCAGGGCGGAGAAGCCCGGCCCATAGAAGATGTTGTCGCCGAGGATGAGCGCCGCGCTGTCGGTGCCCACGTGGTCCGCGCCGACGACGAACGCGTGGGCGATGCCGCGAGGGGAGTCCTGCGCGGCGTAGGACAGCTGCAGGCCCAGCGTGCTGCCGTCGCCGAGCAGCCGGCGGAACCCGGGCAGATCCTCGGGGCCGGAGATGATGAGGATCTCGCGGATGTCCGCGAGCATCAGCACCGACAGCGGGTAGTAGATCATGGGCTTGTCGTAGACCGCGAGCAGCTGCTTCGAGACGCCCTGGGTGACCGGGAACAGCCGCGTCCCGCGGCCGCCGGCCAGAATGATGCCCTTCATGTCCCGCCCTCTCCCGCACTTTCCCACCCGCCGGTGGTCGCTAGTGCGGCCAGGCTGGCGATCGCGGGTAGACGGCTGCTCGAACCGCGGTACAGCCCCAGCGCCCTGGCCCTCCCTGCGCCCAACCGTTCGGTGGCCCGGCCGTCCCGGCGGCCCAACCTTCCCGGCGGCCCAACCTTCCCGGCGGCCCGACCTTCCCGGCCGCCCGGGTGCGGATGGGTGGCAGCCGGTTCGACGGGCCGTCGAGCCGGCGTCGACCGTGCTGGGCGAGCCTCGGGCAAGGCGCCGGCCGCACCGGCCGCGGCCCCGAGAGGAGAGGTCATGTCCGGTTTCGAGGTCTCGTCCGCGCTGTACGCGGAGGTGCTGCACTTCTACGGCCGGCAGATGCGGGCGCTCGACCGCGGCGACTTCGCCCGGTACGCGGCAACGTTCACCACCGACGGCGTCTTCCAGCACTCGCCCGGCCTGCCGCCGGCCCGGACCAGACCGGGCATCGTCGCGGCGCTGGAGGATTTCCACCTCAGGTTCCGTGACGACCCCGTCCAGCGGAGGCACTGGTTCAACCACGTGGAGCTGGAGCTCGCCGCTGACGGGTCGATCATCTCGACCTGCTACGCCCTGATCATCACGACCCGCCCCGGCGGGCGCCCGGACGTCGGGCCGAGCTGCGAGGTGCACGACGTGCTGGTGCGCGAGGCGGGCGGCCTGCTGACCCGTTCCCGCCGCGTCGAACACGACAAGGACTTCGCCGCCCCGGACGTCGCCGCGCCAGAGGCCGCCGCCGTCACCACTGCGTGAGGCCGGCGTTGGACGAGGCCGGGCGCGCGGAGTGGGGCGCGCGCCCGGCCTCCGGCGCGGTGCCGCCGCCAGGGCCAGCCACCGGCCTCAGTGGTCGCCGGCCCCGGCAGCCGCCGGGCTCAGTAGTTGCCCAGCCCGCCGCACACGTTGAGGGCCTGCGCCGTGACGGCCGCGGCCCCGTCGCCGACCAGGTACTCGACCATCGCCGCGACCTCCTCGACGTCGACGTAGCGCCCGATCGGCACGCGCGCGGTGACCCGGTCGTACGCCTCCTCCTCGGACACCTCCCAGATTCGCGAGTAGTGCGCCCGGATCGCCTCGGCCATCGGCGTCTCGACGAAGCCCGGGCACACGGCGTTCACCGTGATCCCGGTCTTGGCCAGCTCCAGGCCGAGTGACTTGGTGAAGCCGACCACGGCGTGCTTCGAGGTGGAGTACGGCGTCCCCCAGATCACGCCCTGCTTGCCGCCGGTCGAGGCGATGTTGATGATCCGCCCGTGCCCGCGGGTGAGCAGCCCGCCGGTGGTCAGCACCTCGCGGGTGACCCGGAAGACGCTGTTGACGTTGGTGTTGATGACGTCCAGCCAGGTCTCCTCCGGTACGTCGACGGTGACCCCACCGCCGCTGCGCCCGGCGTTGTTGACCAGCACGTCGACCGGGCCGAACCCGGCGACGACCGCGCGGACCAGCTCGGCGATCTGGGCCGGCTCGCGCACGTCGCACACGCTGCCGGCGGCCTCGACGTCCTCCCCGCGCAGCGTTTCGACCGTCTTGTTCACACCGTCCGCGGTGCGGGCGCAGATGTGCACCCGGTGACCGAGCCGGCCTAGCCGGCGGGCGACCGCGAGGCCGATGCCGCTGGTTGCTCCGGTGACCAGGGCGACAGGTGAGTTGTCCGCCATCGGTTCTCCATTCCTTCAGGCGCGGGACGCGCTCCGGCGGGCGCGGGGACACGGGTGCGCGACCAGCGTCACCAGTCCGCGTCGAGCCCCGTTCGAACCCACCTGGAAGAGCGCTGCCATCCGCCTGGACCCGCGCCGCCGGCCCGGCCCGGCGTCCCGGCGGCGCCCGCGCCGGGCCGTCTCGAGCGGGACGGCAGTGATGCTCGAGCGGGATGCCGAAGCCTTTGCCCTGGATCCAGGACGAGGTGGTCCAGAACGGTTCCAGCCGAGGGAGGCATCCGTGGTCCCCGAGATCGCAGCATTCGACGACTGGTTCGACGAGCGTGAACGCGCGAACGAGTTCCGGGTCACCCGCACGCCCCTGGACCGCCTCGACGGCTGGCACTTCGCCGCCGACACCGGTGACCTGGTGCATCGCAGCGGCCGGTTCTTCGCCATCCACGGTCTGGAGATCAGCACCGATCACCGCGAGGTGCCGAGCTGGTCGCAGCCCATCATCCGGCAGCCGGAGATCGGCATCCTCGGCCTGCTGGTCCGGCGATTCGACGGGGTCTGGCACCTGCTCATGCAGGCGAAGATGGAGCCCGGGAACGTGAACCTGGTCCAGCTCTCGCCGACGGTGCAGGCGACCCGCAGCAACTACAGCCGGGTACACCAGGGCAGCGCGGTGCCGTACCTGGAGCACTTCCTCGCGCCGCGGGCCGGGCGCGCCGCCTTCGACGCGCTCCAGTCCGAGCAGGGCTCGTGGTTCCTCAACAAGCGGAACCGGAACATGATCGTGGAGCTCACCGAGGACGTGCCGGTGCTGCCGGACTTCCGCTGGGTGGCCCTCGACGAGCTCGGCGGCCTGCTGCGCCGCGACAACCTGGTGAACATGGACGCCCGCACGGTGCTGTCCGGCCTGCCGTTCCTGAGCCCGGCCCTCGGCGGCGAGGACCCGGACGCAGGTGCCCGGAACACCACCGAGCAGCTGCTGAGCTGGTTCACCGAGGCGAAGGCGCGCTACCGCCTGGATCGCCGGGTGCTGCCGCTGTCGCGGGTGCCCGGCTGGGTCCGCGCCGGTGGGGTGATCGAGCACGAGCGGGGCCGGTACTTCACGGTCATAGGCGTTGACGTGCGGGCCAGCAACCGCGAGGTGGGCAGCTGGTCGCAGCCGATGATCGCCCCCTGCGACCGCGGGCTGATCGGGTTCCTGAGCCGGCGGATCAACGGCGTCCAGCACGTGCTGGTGCAGGCCCGGACCGAGGCCGGGACCTCGGACGTGGTCGAGATGTCCCCGACGGTGAACTGCATCCCGGCGAACTACGCCGGCAGCCCGCCCGGCCTGCGTCCACGCTACCTGGACCAGATCCACGCCGCGCCGGCCAGCGCGATCCAGCTCGACGTCGTGCACTCCGAGGAGGGCGGGCGGTTCTTCCAGGCGGAGAACCGCTATGTCGTCGTCGAGGTGGACGACGCCTTCTCCGAGGATGTGCCGGAGGACTTCATCTGGATGCGCCCGGAGCAGCTGCGTGGCTTCCTCCGCTACGGCAACTACGTGAACGTCGCGGCCCGCTGCCTGCTCGCCTGCATGACCATGGTCAGCCCCGCCGCGTCCGCGGCCCGCTGATCGGCTGGACCGCCCGACCATGACGGAGGATCGGTTGTCCCTGCTGACGCCGGCCACGGCTGGCACCCGACCGGCCGTGCCCGCAACGGCCCGTGGGAACCCCGCCCGCGAGCGCGAGGTGGGCCCGGCCCACCTGCGCGCCGCGATGGCCCGCTTCCCGACCGGGGTGACGATCACGGCGACGGTCGACGACCAGGGCCACCGCCGCGGTTTCACGGCCAGCTCGCTGGTGTCGGTCTCGCTGCGCCCACCGCTGATCGCGGTGTGCGTGGGGAACGCGGCGAACTGCTATGCCGCCTTCGCCGGCTGCGCGCTGTTCACGGTCAGTGTGCTGCGCCACGACCAGGCACCGCTTGCCCGCCGCTTCGCGACCAAGGGCATCGACAAGTTCTCTGGCGATCACCCTTCCGGTGATCATGCCTCCGCCGAGTTCACCACCACGCCGGCCGGCCTGCCGGCCGTGGCGGACGCGCTCGTCGTGCTGGAGTGCGAGGTGTACGGGCGTCACCCTGCCGGTGACCACACCATCCTCGTCGGTCGCGTCCGCGCCATCCTGGAGTCCGCCGGCGACCAGCTCCTCTTCGCCGACCACCAGCTCACCCGGTTGTCCGGATGACCGCCGCGGCGGGGGCGCCGGTTCGCCTCGGCGTGCTCGGCTGCGCCGACATCGCTGCCCGGCGGGTGCTGCCGGCCGCCGCGGCCACGCCGGGGCTGGTAATCCGCGCGGTGGCCAGCCGGTCGACCGGCCGGGCCGCGGCGCTCGCCGGCCGCTACGGTGCGGACCCGGTCACCGGCTACCGGCATCTGCTGGACCGCGCGGACATCGACGCGGTCTACCTGCCGCTGCCCTCGGGCCTGCATGAGACGTGGATCCGCCGCGCGCTCGACGCCGGCAAGCATGTGCTCGCTGAGAAGCCGCTGACCACCAGCGCCGCGGCCACCGCCAGCCTGCTCGACCTGGCCCGCGAGCGCGGCCTGGTGCTGATGGAGAACTACATGTTCCTCCGACACGGCCAGCACGCCGCCGTCCGCGACCTGGTCGCGCGCGGGGCGGTCGGCGAGCCGCGGGCGTTCTTCGCGGCGTTCACGATCCCGCCCCGGCCGGCCGGCGACATCCGCCTCCAGCAGGAGCTCGGTGGCGGCGCGCTGCTGGACGTGGCCGGGTACCCGCTGCGCGCGGCCCAGTTCTTCCTGGGCGGCTGCGGCCTCGACGACGCCGCGGACCTCGACGTCGGCTGGGATCCGGACGCCAGCGCGGACCCCGGCTGCTGGGACCTCGACGTGGCCGGCGCCGTGCTGCGCCACGATGAGGGCCTGGGGGTGGACGTCGGCGGGGCGATCCTGCTGCGCCGCCGCGACGGCGTGCCCGCCCAGCTCACCTTCGGGCTGGAGAACGGCTACGTCTCCAGTTACCAGATCTGGGGCAGCGAGGGCCGGATCGGCGTCGAGCACGTGTTCACCACGCCCGCCGACCACCAGCCGGTGGTGCGCGTCGACCGCCAGGACCACCACGAGCGGATCGTGCTGCCCGCCGAGGACCAGGTAGCCGACGCCGTCGCCGCGTTCGCCCGCGCGGTGCGCACCGGCCGCGGCGACCCGCCGGGCCCGGTGCTCGCCCAGGCCCGCCTGCTCGACCGCGCCCGCCAGCTCGCCGGCGCGGGCGCACCCCCACACCCGGCACAGCAGCGACGCCCGAAACACCGGAAAGGAGCCGAGGATGGGTGACGACAAGGCGCTGATCCTGGACCAGGTCCGCCGATACCACCACAACCGCGCCGGCGGGGAATTCGTCCCCGGGGTGACCCCGGTACTCGCCTCCGGCGCCGCGCTCGACGCCGACGACCGGGTCGCCCTGGTCGAGGCGGCGCTCGACTTCCGCATCGCCGCCGGCACGTCCTCGACCCGCTTCGAGCGGGAGTTCGCCCGGATGCACCAGCTGCGCAAGGCCCACCTGACGAACTCCGGATCGTCGGCAAACCTGCTCGCGCTCAGCGCGCTGACCTCGCCGCTGCTGGAGGACCAGCGGCTGGTGCCCGGCGACGAGGTGATCACCGTCGCCGCGGGTTTCCCCACCACGGTGAACCCAATCTTCCACAACGGGCTGACGCCGGTCTTCGTCGACGTGGAGCTGGGCACCTACAACACCACACCGGAACGGGTCGAGGCCGCGATCGGCCCGCGCACCCGGGCCGTCATGATGGCGCACTCGTTGGGCAACCCGTTCGCTGCCGCCGAGATCGCCGAGATCGCCGAGAGGCGCGGTCTGCTGCTCGTCGAGGACAACTGCGACGCGCTCGGCTCCACCTACCAGGGGCGCCTGACCGGGACGTTCGGCGAGCTGGCGACGGTGAGCTTCTACCCGGCGCACCACATCACGATGGGCGAGGGCGGCTGCGTGCTCACCGACAACCTCGCGCTGGCCCGCATCGTGGAGTCACTGCGCGACTGGGGCCGGGACTGCTGGTGCGCGCCGGGCGAGGACAACAAGTGCTTCAAGCGGTTCGACCACCAGCTCGGCGAGCTGCCGCACGGCTACGACCACAAGTACATCTTCTCCCACGTCGGGTACAACCTGAAGTCGACCGACCTGCAGGCGGCGCTCGGCCTGAGCCAGCTGCGCCGGATCGGCGAGTTCGGCCGGATCCGCCGGCACAACTGGCGCCGGCTGCGGGAGAGCCTGGACGGCCTGCCCGGCCTGCTGCTGCCCGAACCAACGCCGGACAGCGACCCGAGCTGGTTCGGTTTCGTGCTCACCGTCCAACCGGACGCCGCCTACACCCGCCGCGAGCTGGTGGACTTCCTGGAGTCCCGGCGGATCGCCACCCGGCGCTTCTTCGGCGGCAACCTGACCCGCCACCCCGCCTACCTGGGTCGCCGCTACCGCGTATCCGGCGACCTCACCAACAGCGATCTCATCACCGAGCACACCTTCTGGGTCGGGGTGTATCCCGCGCTCACCGACGAGATGATCGACTACACGGCCGAGTCCATCCGCGGGTTCGTGCTGAAGCGCTCATGACCACGAACACCGCTTCCGGGAACACCGCTGTCGGGAACACCGCCGCGCGGAACGCCGGATCCGGGAACGCCGGCTCGGGATTCGATGATGCGGGATTCGCCGCCGGAGAAGTCGGCGGGGCGGAGAACGGCGGCCCGGGGCGCCCGGTACGGCTCGCCGTGAACCTGGCCGCCGTCGGCGCGGCCGAACTCGCGCTGCGCGCCGAGGAACTCGGCTACGCGCTCGCGCTAGCGCCCGAGGGCTACCGCTCGGACGCGGTCAGCGTGCTCGGCCTGGTTGCCGGGGTGACCAGGGGCATCGCGCTGGGGTCGTGCGTCATGCAGATCCCGGCCCGCCCGCCGGGCACCGCCGCGCTGACCGCCGCGACCCTGGACGCGCTGTCCGGCGGCCGGTTCCGGCTGGGGCTGGGCGTCTCGAACCCTGACGTCTCCGAGGGATGGTACGGCGTCCCGTTCGACCAGCCGCTCGCGCGCACCAGGGAGTATGTCGAGATCGTCCGCGCGGCGCTGTCCGGCGGCCCGGTCGCCTACCAGGGGCGGCACTTCCAGCTACCGTCGGGCGCGCGGTCGGCGGCGCCGCTGCACCTGTTCACCATGGGGTACCGACCCGACATCCCGATCTACCTGGCCGCCGTCGGCCCGGCCAACCTGCGGCTGGCCGGGCGGATCGCGGACGGCTGGCTCGGCGTCTTCGCCTCACCCGCAACGGTCACCGAGGCGCGCCGGGAGATCGCGGCCGGGCTCGCCGCAGGCAGCCGGGACGGCCGCGACTTCGAGGTCATCCCCTGTGTGCCGGCCGCGGTCGGCGACGACGTCGCCGCCGCCGCCAACCAGCTGCGCGGCCAGTACGCCTACCTGCTGGGCATTGGCGACCGGCGGACCAGCATCTACTGCGCGCTGGTCGGGCCGGTCGACCGGATCGCGGCGCGGCTGCGCGCCTACGCCGGTGCCGGCGCGACCATGGTCAGCGTCATGGTGTCCGCTGCGGCCACCGACCTCGCCGGCCGGCTGGCCAGCAACGGCGCCGCGTACGACAGCGCGCCGCCGACGACGACGTCCGGGCGCCACCGCTCACCCAGCTCGCGGAGCGCGGGCAGCGTTCCCGCCGCGAACCGCCCGAATCCCCGACCGTTGAACACCAGCCGCTCGTGCGGATCCCGGGGAAGCTCCAGGCGGGCTCCCGTCCGGTCGGTGAACATGAAATCCATCATTGACTGTTCGCTGACGCTGACCGCCGCCATGCCGGTACCAGTGACCAGCGGCACCGTGTTCGCCAGAGTCGCGACGAACACCTCGTGCCCGGCATTGCGTGCAGCCAGCGCCAGCGGTGTCACGGCGAAAATGACGCCGCCGCTTCCGCCGGCAACCACGAGAACTCGCATGTTTTTACCTTCGTACGGGGTTGTCCAGCCGCTCTCAAGGCCTCCTCGACTCTCGCTGGAGGAACCGCCTTCCGTGCTTGACCTGAACCGCGCTTGAGGTTGCACGATGTCCGGGGAGTTATGCCCGCGGACCGCCCCGGTGCCGCGTGTGCCCGCGCCGCTGAAGGGACGCCCCGATGAGCCCGACCGACCGCGCCGCCGGTCCCAACGGTCCCGGTCAGGATGACGAGCCGGTGCATCCGCCGCGGCGGACGGTGCTCGTCATCCTGACCGGGCTCATGCTGGGGATGTTCCTGGGCGCCCTGGACACCATGATCATGGCGTCGGCGCTGCGGACGGTCGCCGACCAGCTTGACGGCCTGACCGCGCAGGCCTGGGTCACCACGGCGTACCTGGTGACGATGACGGTCTCCGCGCCCCTCTACGGCAAGCTCTCCGACATCTTCGGGCGCCACCCGGTGTACCTCAGCGCGGTGTCGCTGTTCCTGCTCGGCTCGCTGCTGTGCGCGCTGGCGCAGTCGATCTACCATCTGGCCGGGGCACGGGCGGTGCAGGGCGCCGGTGCCGGCGGGCTGACCTCGCTGGCGCTGGCCGTGGTCGCCGACATGGTGCCCGCCGAGCACCGCTCGCGCTACCAGGCGAACCTGGGCGTGGTATTCGCCGTCGCCAGCGTCGCCGGGCCGGTGCTCGGCGGGCTCTTCGCCGGCGCCGACCAGGTCCTCGGCATCGCCGGCTGGCGCTGGATCTTCCTTGTCAACCTGCCCGTCGGCCTGGTGGCGTTCGTGCTGGTCGCGGTGTTCTTCCGGGTGCCGACGCGGCGGGTCGACCACCGGATCGACTACGGCGGCGCGATCATGCTGGTGCTCTGCCTGCTGCCGCTGCTCGTGGTGGCCGAAAACGGCGCCCGGTGGGGCTGGGGGTCACCGCTGACGATCGGGCTGCTCGCCGCTGGCGCGGTCGGCCTGCCGCTGTTCGCGGCGCTCGAGCGCCGCACCGGCGACAGCGCGCTGCTGCCCGGCCGGCTGTTCGGGCGGCGCCCCTTCCTGCTGGTCAACGCGGTGAACTTCCTCGGCGGCGTGGGTGTCTTCGCCGGGCTGACGCTGCTGCCGCTGTACCTGCAGATCGTGCGCGGGCTCTCCCCGACGGCCGCCGGCCTGCTGCTGCTGCCGCAGTCGCTCGCGACCACCACCGGCTCCCGGCTCTCCAGCGGCCTGGTCCAGCGCTTCGGCCAGTCGGGGGTGCTCGCCACCGGCATGGCCGCGATCGCCGCCGTCTACCTGTCGCTGAGCCGGGTGGGTCCCGACACCCCGATCTGGGCGCTGGTCGGCCTGGTCATCGTGCTCGGCCTGGGGCTCGGGGTGTTCTTCCAGGTGGTCCTCATCGCCTTCCAGGACAGCGTGCCCCCCACCGATATGGGCCTGGCCAGCGGCCTCTACAACTTCTCCCGCCAGATCGGCGGGGTCGCCGGCACCGCCGTGTTCGTCTCGCTGATGTTCGGGCTCGCCGGGGCGCGGGTGGACGACGCCTTCGACCGGGCGGCCGCGGACCCGGCCGCCCATCCCGTCCTCACCGACCCGGCTGTGGCCGCCGATCCGCCCAGCGCCGCACTGCTCGCGGACCTGCGCAGCCCCGACGGCGTCGACCTGAACGACACCTCGGGTCTCGCCGACGCCGACAACCGGCTCGCGGACTTCGTCGTCGACGGCATCGCCAGCTCGCTGGACACGGTCTTCGTCGCGGTCGGCATCTCGGTCGCCATCTCGGTGGCGATCGCACTCGTGCAGGGATGGGCATCGACCCGGCAGCCGATCCCGGCGCCGGCGTCGCCGGTCGGGCCGACATCCACCTCAAGATCGACATTCACGTCCACATCGACATCCACGTCGGCGAAACCGCCGACGACAACATCGACCGAAGGAGCGTGACGCCGTGGCGGATCAGTGGCTGGACGTCGAGATCTGGTTCGACATCGCCTGCCCGTGGTGCCTGCTGGGCCGGCAGCGCTGGCACCGCGCGCTGGGGTCCTTCGACCACGCGGATCGGGTACGCACCACCTGGCGGTCCTTCGAGCTGCGGCCTGGCTACCCGCTCGGCCCAGGCCGGCGCCTCGTCGACATCATGCGCGAGGACTGGGGGATGGGCGCGGCCGAGGTGGACGAGGTGCTCGGCCGGATCCGGGCCGAAGGCGCGGCGGCGGGCCTGGCGATGCGCCCGGAGCGGGTGCGCCCGACGAACACCTTCGACGCCCACCAGGTCCTGCACCTCGCCGTCGACAGCGGGCGGGGGGAGGAGATGCTCGAGCGGCTGTACGACGCCTACCACGTCGCGACCGTCGACCTGTCCGATCGCGAGGTGCTCGTGCGGCTCGCCGCCGAGGCCGGGCTGCCGGAGGCGCTGGCCTGGGACACCCTGCACGCCGGGCGCTACGCCGAGGCGGTGCGGGAGGACGAGCGGCTCGCGACCCGGCGCGGGGTGACGGCGGTGCCGTCCTACCGGATCCAGACCGGTACCGCGGTCAGCGGCGCGCTCCTCACCGAGACGCTGCTCCAGTTGCTGGAACAGGGGTGGGAGCGGGCCACGGCCGGGAGCGCGCCGGGCGGGCTGTGATCCCGGCGGTCGATGCCCTGGCCGGCCCCGATGCTGGCCGCGGATCTGGCTGAGGACGCTGGCTGGGGACGCTGGCTGGGGACCCCGGCTGGTTCGGACCCGAAGGCTGGTTCTGGATCCGAACGCCGTGTCCCGCACGGGTGGGACACGGCGTTCGGGCACGCGGGCACGGGCGCGGGCCCGCGCCACCTGGGTCAGCGCGGGGCGCAGGCGGCCAGTGCGTCCCAGTCGACCCTCGGCCGCGGCAGGCCGCGCCGCTCCAGGTAGAGCTCGGAGCGGCGGCGCGCGTCGGCGATCCAGTCCTCCTCGCCGGCGTCGTAGCCGCCGTCGGCCGCACCCGCGTCGGCCGCACCCGCGCCCGTGTCGGCGGTGGCGTCCGGCTCGCCCGGTACCCGCTCGGGGGAGAAGCTCCAGCCGCCGTCGGAGGTCGTCGCGGTCCCGGCCACGTGCAGGGAGCTCATGTCGCCCGACTGGCCGTTGTGCCGGTGCCAGAGCAGGCTAGCCGGTCCCGGCCGGCCGGCGAACGGCTGGAGCGGGCGTACCGCGAGCACGTCCTGCCCCTCCTGCCGGGCCAGCGCGACGCGCGCGGAGCTGGGGTGGCCGGCCGCGTCCGGGGCGGTCAGCACGGCGGTCGGGTAGCGGCGCAGGGCGTCGTCGATCCGCTCCTGGAGGGGGCCGAACCAGGGGGCGGGCGGTTCCAGGGCCCCGCCGGCCGGCGTGCGCTCCACGGCGTGGACCCGGTCCGGCGTGATGACGATGGGCAGCCGCCAGTAGTACCAGTCCATCGTGGCCCGGGCCTCGTTCGAGGCGAACTCCTCGACCAGCGTCGGCGTCTTGCGGAACAGGACCCGCCAGTAGTCGGGGATGTCCTGCGGGGTGGCGACGCCGTCCGGGACGGTCGCTGTCCCCTGCACCAGCACGGCGGGGGCGGAGTCCGGCAGGCCGCTGCCGGTGAAGTCGGAGCAGAGGACCGCCACCCGGCTGTCCCGCCGGGCGTTGGACACCTTCGCGGCGTAGGCCAGCGGCGTGGTGATGACTATCTGCCCGGTCTGCGGGATCCAGCTCGCCGCCATCGGCCGGGTATTTGTCCCACCCGTTTTCGTGATTGTGCTGAATTCTACGACGCGTATCTCGGCCAGCACCGCCGAGACCTGTGGGTCGATCGCCATGAAACCTCCGTTCTCGAAAGATCGACCACCAGGCTAAAAGGTGAAGTTGAGTTGAGGTCAAGTATCCCAGGTCGCGGCGCGTGTCGCGGGATCCGCGCCGCTCTCTTCAGACGTTTACGCCCGCCCGCCGGGCGGCGGCCAGCACCACGTCCCGGGTGGGCGGTATTTCGCGCAGCGCCGCGTGGTATTCGGCGCGCGCCGCGTGGTATTCGGCGCGCGCCGCGTCGAGTTCCGCCCGCGCGGCCGGCTCGTACAACATGTCATGCAGGCTGCGGACCACCCGGGAATGGTCGAGCAGTTCCGCCGTGCGCCCGGCGGCGAGGAACGGGTTGTCGCGCATGAGCGGGCGCATCACCCCGTTCCACCGCCACGGCCACAGCGAGAACGAGGGAAGGCCGTCGGGAAAACCGCGCAGCCAGGTCTCGACCGTCCCGGACACCGGGCCGAGCAGGCGGGCCAGCGCTCCCGGGTCGTCGGCAGGGACGTCGAGGCTGTTCGTGGTGAGCAGGCCCGGGACGTCCGCCAGGACGGCCACCTCCAGGGAGGCGGCCGGAAAGTAGGATGACCAGACGGCGTCCGCGGCGCTCACCGCATCGTCGTGTTCCCCGGCGGTGTGCTCGGGCCGCAGGTGCGTCCGCTTCGGCGGCAGCGCCCGGTAGGCGTCGAAGGTCGGCCCCATCATCAGGATGTGGGTGCTCGCCGGCAGCTCGCGCAGGTACTCGACGACGAGCTCCGGGACGCGGGCGGCGAGCCGGCCGGTCATCTCGTCGCCACGGGTCAGCATCGCGTGCTGCGGCCGCAGGCCGGGGATCATCAGCAGCCGGTCGTCGGGGCCCAGGCCGAGCTCCTCGCGCACCCGGGCCCGGGTCGCCTGATCGCGCCGCCGTACCCGGGTGCACCGGTAGGGGAAGGCGTGCGGGGCGACCTGCGCGCCAGCGGGCCGGGCCACCGGGACCGGGCGCAGCCGCGCCGGCATCGACAGGATGCGGTCACTGACCTCGGTGGCCCTGCCCCGGATCTCCAGGCCCAGCCCGCCCGCCGCGAGTTCGTACAGGTCGATCGGCAGCACGGGCAGGTCGAGATCGTCGACGAACCACGGATCGGTGTCGTAGGTGTAGGTGCACGTCAGCCAGTGGCCGATGTAGTCGCTCAGGACGAGGGCGTCGGGCCGCAGCCCGCGGATCAGGGTGCGTACGACGTCCCGCAGGTCGACGCCGTGCTCCGGCGTGACAACCGTGAACGGGTGCCCGGCTCGGGCGGCCTGGCCGGTGTTGTACGGCGCCAGCAGGAAGTGGCAGTCGAAACCGTGCTCGCGGAGCTGGTTCGCCAGATCGATGCCGATCGCCACCTCGTGATGCTCGTCGACGACCAGTGCGAGGAAGAGAAGTCGCATGAGTACTCGCCTGTCTTCCCAGCCGTCAGCGGATCTTGTCCAACGCGGCGCGCAGCTCGCCGACGACGGTGTCCACGTCGGCGTCGGTGAGGCCCTGGTGCAGCGGCAGGCACAGGGTGCCGTCGGCGGCGGCGTCGGTGCCCGGCAGGACCAGGTCGGGGTCCGCGCCGTAGGCGGGCACCCTGTGCAGCGGCGGGTAGCGGAACGTCGTGTAGATGTCGGCCTGGTACAGCAGGGCCGCGACCTGGTCACGCAGCTCGGGGTCCAACTGCACCCAGTAGAAATAGTGTGAGCTCTGGTGCCCGGCGGGTGGGGCCGGCGGCAGGGTCAGCTCGCCGACGTCGCCGAGCTGCTCGTCGTATCGGGCGACGAGCTCCGCGCGGCGCCGGATGAACTCCGGCAGCCGGCCGAGCTGGACGCGCCCGATCGCCGCGGTCAGGTCGTTGCCGATCAGGCGGCGGGCGAAGTCCTGGACGTCCAGCTCCCACCAGCGGTGCGAGACCCGCGCGCGGGCGAAGCCGCTGGACTGCGCGAGCCCGTGGTAGGCCAGCCGGCGGGCGCGCTCCAGCACCCGCGGGTCGCGGACGTAGAGCATCCCGCCGTCACCGGTGCTCATGATCTTCATTGCGTCGAAGCTCCACACGGCGAAGTCGCCGAAGGTCCCCACCCGGCGGCCGTCGACGCTGGACGCGACCGCGCAGGCCGCGTCCTCCACCAGGGCGATCCCGCGCTTCCGGCACAACCGCGCGACCTGCTCGATCTCACCGGGGTGCCCGCCGTAATGCAGCGGCAGCACGGCTCGGGTCCGCTCGGTGAGGCAGGCCGCCACGTCGGAGACCCGCGGGTTGACGGTGCGCGGGTCGACGTCGCAGAACACCGGGGTGGCGCCGCGCGCCGCGATGGCGTTGGCAGCGGCCACGAAGCTGATGCTCGGCAGGACCACCTCGTCGCCGGGCACGAGGTCGAGCAGGTCCGCGACGACGAACAGCCCCGAGGTGCAGGAGTTCAGGAACAGCAGGTGCTCGGCAGGCACGTCGAGATACCCGGCGAACTCCTTCTCGAACGCAGCGGTGCGCGGCCCGGCACCCAGCCAGTTGCTCTGGAAGACCTCGGCCACGGCGGCGAGCTCCGCCGCGCCCACCGAGGGCTGGAACACGTTGATCACGTCGGGCTCCGTTCGTCGACGGCGGGCCAGGCCGGCAGCAGACCGGCGGCGAGCGCCTGTTGGAGAAGGGGCGCGGCGGCATCCTTGGCCGACAGGATCGGCTCGGCAGGGGTGCCCCAGGGCAGGTCGAGTTCCGGGTCCAGCGGGTTCACCTCGAACTGGGTACCCGGAACGAACGTGGTGGAGACGACGTAGCAGATGCAGGTGTCGTCCTCGAGGGCAAGAAAACCGTGGCCGAGCCCTTCGGCGATATGCACCGCCTCGCCGGTGCCGGCGGCCAGCACGGTGCGTTCGTGCCGGCCGAACGTCGGGGAACCCACCCGCAGGTCGACCGCGATGTCGACCAGCGCGCCCCGCACGCACGTCACGTACTTGGCCTGGCCCGGCGGAATCAGCACCCCGTGCAGGCCGCGCAGGGTGTTCTTCCGGGACACCGAGTAGTTGATCTGGGCAACGTCGAACGGGTGGCCCAGGGCCTGGCCAAGCAGGTCCGCGCGGAATCCCTCGTAGAAGCTGCCGCGGGCGTCGTCCCAGCGTTTCGGGTAGACCCGATGAACGCCCGCTATCCCCGATTCCTCGATCCGCACGGTACCTCCGGGAGTCAGGGCGGGGGAAGCCATGGCGGCAGGAGTCATGGCGGCGGAGTCCAGCGTCGTCGCGGGCGGTCGATCCGACCTCGAAACGCGCTCAAGGGCGCCGTCCGGCCCCTCTCAACTCCAAGCGGCTGAAAGAACGTGAACGGTGCCGCCTCGCTTGCTGGGCGTCGCGGCAGACCGGCACCGATCCCGCCCATGCCGCCGCCGCAGCCCAGCTACGTCGGGCACTGGCGCTCACCGACACCGACGTCGAGCACAGGCCGCTGTCCGACTACGACCGGCACTTCGGACTTGACGACGACACGCAGGTCACCTGATGCCCGCGTACTCCCGGGATACACCGGACGTATGCCCGCTGGCAGGCCACCGCGCGGACGGGTGGACCGATCGGGAAGGGGCCGTGGCCCACCCCGGTCGTCGACCAGATCGAACCGCTGGCGGCGAAGTACGCCGCGGACTGGCCGGCCTGGGGCCATCGCAAGATCCACGCGATGATGGCCGTCGACGGCCACATAGCCTCACCCTCGCCGGGGTCTGTGACTACTTCTCGAAGGTCGAGTTCGGCTGGCACATCGCCCCGACCTGCACCGGCGCCGAGGCCGTCGTCACCGTCCAGCTCGCCCTGGCCGAGGCCGAGCGCCTCGCTGGCCGCCCGCTCACCGACGTCCTGGCCGACCCGGTCACCGGGGAGCTCCCCAAGATCACGCTGGTGACCGGCTGGAGCGATCCCGCTCTCAAATCCCCCCACCAAGATCCAGAAAACCCAACCTTCAGGTCAGGATTCCTGAGCCAAGATCTTGACACGGGACACGAGGAGGGGAACGTCGAGGAAGGTTCTGGGGGCTACCGGCCGAGCTCGGCGTACTTGGCTTCGGTGACGTCCTTCTGCGGCTTCCACCACCAGTCGTTGGTGCGGTACCAGTCGATGGTAGCGGCCAGCCCGGCGCGGAAATCGCCGTAACGGGGCTCCCAGCCCAGCTCGGTGCGGATCTTCGTGGAGTCGTTGGCGTAGCGTAGGTCGTGGCCCGGCCGGTCGGAGACGTGGTCGAAGGCGTCCGCAGGCTGGCCCATCAGCTCCAGGATAAGCGCCAGGATCTCGGTGTTGTTGCGCTCGTCGCCGGAGCCGATCAGGTACGTCTGCCCCGGGGCGCCCTTGGTGAGGATCAGGTGCACGGCGTCATTGTGGTCATCGACGTGGGTCCACTCCCGCACGTTCTCACCCGCCCCGTACAGCTTGGGCCGCTCGGCGACGAGCACGTTGGTGATCTGGCGGGGGACGAACTTCTCCACATGCTGGTACGGACCGTAGTTGTTGGCGCAGTTACTCAGGGTGGCGGCCACCCCGAACGAGCGCGCCCACGCGCGGACCAGCATGTCCGAGCTGGCCTTGGCCGCGCTGTAGGGGCTGGAAGGGTCGTAGCGGGTCTCCTCGGTGAACTTGTCGACCGCGTCGAGGGCCAGGTCGCCGAAGACCTCGTCGGTGGAGATGTGGTGCAGCCGCTTGTCGTGGCGGCGCACCGCTTCCAGGATCGTGTAGGTGCCGAGGATGTTGGTGCGGATGAACGGCTCCGGGTCGTGCAGCGAGTTGTCGACGTGCGACTCGGCCGCGAAGTGCACCACCACGTCGTGCTCAGCCATGAGACGGTCGACGAGGGTGGCGTCGCAGATGTCGCCGTGGACGAACCGGACCTTGTTGGCGATCGGGGCGAGGCTGTCGCGGTTGCCCGCATAGGTCAGCGCATCCAGCACGCACACCTCGTACTGCGGGTAGTTGCAGATGGTGTGGTGGACGAAGTTCGCGCCGATGAACCCGGCCCCGCCGGTGACGAGCATCCTCATGACCCGGCATCCTACGGGCGACCCCTGACGCGCCAGAATCTCACAAGTAGAACAATCGGCGGATTGTTGGTACGTCAGCCCGTGGGGATACTCGTCGTCGTAGTCGCCCCGGGGCGCTGCGGTGGGCCGCGGCCTGGGCTCGGTCGTCGAAGCCGCTGATCGCGGTCGGCGAGTCCGGGTCGCGGTACGCCGCCTCGGCGATGCTGTCGGCGGCCTCGTGGTCCATCCTCAACCTCGTGCACGACCTCGCCGAGCGAAACATCGGCGTACGAATTCTCGCCGACCCGCTACCGATCAACACCGGCGACGAGGGCATGGGCCACATCGCCTTCCTGTTCCTCGCCTTGTTTTACCGAGATGGAACGCACCTTCACAGCCGAACGCGCCGCGCACTCCCGCGCCGTGGCCGAGGCCGCCGGCCGGTCGGTGGGCCGCACCTAGCCCACCCCCGGAGAAGATCGAGTACGCCCGGCTGCGCAAGGCGCAGGGGGGTAAGCCTCGGCACAATCGCCGCGAAGACCAAGCATCCCGAAGACCTCGCTGCGCCGCTACCTCGCCGACACGCCTGCCCTGGCTGGCGCCGGGGCGGGGCCGGCCGCCGGGGGCTGAACCACCCAGCTGGGAACCGGCGCTCGGGCGGCGGCCTGCCGCCATTGGCGATCATCTCGGTGCCGCCCGGATGGCACCCGCCGCAGTGACGACCACGGCGTGGAAGTCGGCCATCCGCGCCAGCTCGGCCGCTGACGCGGGGCCGGTGTCCTTGACCACCAGCGTCGGCCCGGCCGGGTGCAGCACCTTCGCCGCGCCGGAGGTGCTGACCACCTGGGGAACAAAGTCGACGCCCACCCGGTCGCCGGAGGCGGGCGCAGCCGGTTGCGGTCTCCTCGGTGCCGTCGGTGAGCGCGTTCACGACCTGCCGGTAGCCGGCGTGCAGGTCGTCGAGCAGTCGGTGCAGGGCGTGAAGCCCGGTCGGCGAACACCGCGACGTACGGCTCGACGAGCGCCAGGCGGTCGAAGGCGGTCAGCCGGGCCGGCGTGACTCGGCGACGGCGATGGTACTGCGGGACGTGCAGGTGGGTGTGGAACTTCGAGGCCACCGAGTGGGCGTCCGGGGAGGTGTCGTCGGGGTTGAACCCGTGCGTGACGTACACGTCGGCGTCCAACTCGGCCGCTACCCGCGCCGCGACCTGCGGGTGCCAGCCGAGCGCCGCAGCGAACTCGTCGCCGGTGAGGTCGAGCCAGGAGCGCACCGAACGGCCGGGAGTTCCGGCGTAGACGTTGAGGTCGCGGTCGCTCCAGGTCACCGACTTGCCCACCACGACCAGCTGCAGACCGGCGACCGTGGTGGCGTGCAGCAGCGGCAGCCGGCCGCAGAACTCCTTCCAGCCCATGGCCTCGGCGTCGGTGGTGGTCAGATACTGTGGCCCGTACCGTCGGGTGTCCACTGTGGATACACGGGCCAGTCGACGCGGGCAGCGTCCCCGGTGTCTGCATGGGCTGCGGGGTTAGGGCCGCCACCGGTTGACCGCGGCGACGACCCGGTCGACGTCATCGTCGGACAGGCCCTTCCACATCGGCAGGCACAGGTGCGTCGCGGCGAACCGCTCCGCCTGGGGCAGGCCACCTGCCGGGGCAGGCAGGCCCAGGACGGGTTGGCGGTGCAGCGGCACCTCGTAGACGCCCTTGGCGGTACGCACCCCCATCCTGTATAGGTAGTCGCGCAGCGCATCGCGGTGGCCCTCGGCGGCGGTGACAACGAACTTGTGGCCGCTGTAGATCGCGCCCGTCCATTTCGTAGCAGATTGACTACCCTGAGTGTGCCCCCAACGGGATTCGAACCCGTGCTACCGCCTTGAAAGGGCGACGTCCTGGGCCGCTAGACGATGGGGGCGCGGCGACGACCCTCAGCGAGGCTGCGCATCCGCCCAACCGCGACGTCGATCGTCTGAAACACCGCAAGCATAGGGGACGGCCCGGTCGGACGACAAACCCTTCCCGGGCGATCCCGACCGCTCGGCATCCCCGTGGGAACGCTCCCCTGGCCGGCCAGCCGACCACCCGGCTGCCCGACGACTGCCCGGCCACCCGGCTGCCGCGTCACCGACCCTTCTCCAGGCGTGAACGGCCCGGCGGCGCCTCCTGCCCCGCGGGGCGGCCGGCCGCGGGCGCGATGGCGCGGCGCGGGTCGACCCATCGGTAGCGGGAACGGAAGAAGGCTCGGACCGGCCGCCCCCCGATCGCGATCGAGTGCTCGATCTGCGCCGGCCCGGCGGGATCGCCGCGACCATGGACCTCGGCGAGATTGAAACTCAGCGTGACCTCGTCGGCCCGGTCCCCGGGAGTGTTCGGATCATAGACACGGAGCGTGATCGACGTTCCGGCCTGGACATAGGCGTAGGCGAGCACCTGATGGTTCAGGCCGAGCAGCCGCGGATCGGAGGACCGCACCGTGATGATCCCGATCGGGGACAGCAACCCCTCGTCCAGATCGAGCCGGATCCGTGGCCACTCGTCCGCCAGGCTCGTCCGCGCGGCCCCCGGCCGGAGCCGGATCCCCCGGTTGGCGTCGGCGTCGGCGCCCTGCATGAGCCGGTAGTAGCGGGCCACCCCCCGCGGGATATCGAAGCTCTCCAGCAGGCGGCGGACGAGGTACGCGTACAGCGGGGACCCGACGGCCGGCGCCACGACGTCAGGCGGCGGCCCGATTCCGGCCTCGAACAGATCACGCACAGCGTAGATCATCCCGCCGCACAGGCCCCGGCTGGCGTCGCCGAGGCCCAGCCGCCACGTCGACCATGGCGCCGAAACGGTCAGCAACGGTTGCGGAGCGAAGCTGTTCGTGAACCGGAAGGCGCTGGTACTGGGCCGGAAACCGGGCACAGCCGACTTCCGTCCCCAGCCCTGGTCATCGGCGCCGCCCGACGTCACGGTGCCGGGCGGGTTACGGCGCCAGGCGGCGGTCCAACGATGATCAACCTCCCGGCAGCTCGGATCTCTGTCCAGCGCCTCGGCTGTCCAGCGCCTCGGCCCAGCGCGACGAGACCGGCGGACAGCCGTAACAGCCGTCCGCCGGTTCCCCAGCAGGTCCACCCAGCGCCCTCCCGGTGCGGAGGTGGTCCTTGACGCGGGACGTCGGCGGGACAGGACCCCGACGCATGGGCTCACCCACATGCCGGACGACCCGACGCCTGGATCTATCTACCCCTCCATCAGCGGCCCGATGGTGATACCGCAGCCTCCGGCTGTCGTCCGATACGGGACGATCAACCGCTCTCGAGACCTTCGGCCCTATTCCGCGGGACTCACGACCGACACCCTCGCACTGTCAGCCGTGCGGCCCGCACCCGAGGACCCGTACCCGAGGAGAGGAGGGGGCTCGTGCAACGCGCCAGGTTGGCGCGAACCTAGATGTCACTTCCGATGCTCGGAACTCCCTTCAGCAGGGCACGCACCTCCGCCTCTCGGTACCGGCGGTGACCGCCCAGAGTCCGAATCGACGTCAGCTTTCCGGCCTTCGCCCACCGGGTCACGGTCTTCGGGTCCACCCGAAACATCGTGGCAACCTCGGCGGGCGTCAGCAGCGGCTCAGCGTCTGGCGTTCGTGTCGTCATTGCGTTGGCCTCCCGTCACAGAGCGTCGCTCCGTCCCATACAGATCGTGCATCCTTCGGGGGCATTTCGGACATGGCACGTCAGGACCATCTACTGACTAGTCACAGCTCGTCCGAAGCGGGCGGCAACTCTCAGTTAACAGAATGCGCCGATCAGCTCGCGGATTCCCGTGCCTGCAGGGGCCTCCACCTCATCAGGACTCGTTCGTAGGCTTCGACCGCTAGGTCTGTTCGCCCACGGCGTAACGCACTGACAGCCTCGACGATGTCCTCTACAGAGTTGTCGCGCCGAAGCATGTCATCGTCCAGCAAGTCAACTAGCCCGTCGTAGTCCAGTTCGACCCTGCTCTGTGGATGGAAGGACCCCAGCCAACGGGCCAGCTCGCCGACGCCCTCGACTCCCGGGGCGTCCGGAGAGCTCGCCCGCAGCTCCTCCACCGCCTCCACCGCCCGGCCCGCCCGCCGTCTGGCGAGGCTCATCGTGGTGCGGTAGATCATGGACCGCTCGGCGGTGTCCCCCGTGACCAGGGACCGTTCGGCCGGGTCGAAGAGCAGGAACCACGGCGGTGGCACCATCCAGGTACAGGTCTGCACGTGGACCTTGAGCGCGGGGCGGCGGGCCTTCCACCGGTCCAGCTCGACCTCGGCCGGCTCGATGATCCGCCGTGGCAGGAACGCCTCCGCGACGCGGTCGGGCATCAGGCCGCGGAACTCGAGCGCCGCCTGCCACACCCGCAGCTGGGTCGACCACGGACAGACGAACATCAGACCGTCGATCCACTGGACGAAGGCCGACTCGTCGGCGACGTCAAGGGTGGGACGGACGGTCGCGACCAGCGCCAGGACCCGCTCCCGGCGGGAACCGGCCCGGCGCGACGGCGGCCCCGCGGCGGCGTAACGCTGCCAGCGGCCACGTTCGGCCGCGGGAAAGGCAGCGAGCGGTTCGTACACCCGCAGATACGCCGCGGGGGAGACGACGGGCACCTCAGGACCCACTTACCGCGCGCGATCCGACCGACGACACCCACGCGGATGCCCTGGATCCTGGCATGCCTCGATCCTGGCACGTCCGCACACAAGCCGTCCGGCCTACCGGCGCCGTAGGGTTCGCCAGGACACGATCTGCGGGCCCTGGGTGCGGCGCGGGGTGGTTCGGCCCGCGGCGCGGGATCAATGCGGTGGGGGCCGCGTGCCCCGCGGAGGCCCCAGGAGGCCCCACGGAGGCCCCGAGGAGAGAGGTGCGCCATGTCGTCCCTGTTCAGCGCCGTTTGTGACCATGAGCAGGTGCTGTTGTGCTCGGACCGTCCCTCGGGTCTTCACGCGATCATCGCCGTCTACTCGACGGCGCTGGGGCCGTCGCTGGGCGGTACCCGCTTCCACCCCTACGCCGACGAGGAAGTCGCGTTGGCGGACGCCCTCGCCCTGTCCCGGGCGATGGCCTACAAGGCCGCCTGCGCCGGGCTGGACCTCGGCGGCGGCAAGGCCGTCATCATCGGTGATCCGGCCGTCGCGAAGTCGGAGCCGCTGCTGCGCGCCTTCGGCCGCCATGTCGCCTCACTGGGCGGCCGGTACATCACCGCTTGCGACGTCGGTACCTACGTGGCGGACATGGACATCATAGCCCGGGAAACCCGGTGGGTGACCGGACGGTCACCGGCGCACGGCGGTTCGGGCGACTCCGGCGTGCTGACCGCCTACGGAGTCTTCGAGGGCATGCGCGCCGCCGCCCGGCACCGGTGGGGAACGCCGAGCCTGGCGGGGCGCCGCGTCGCGGTCTCGGGAGTCGGCAAGGTCGGGCGGCGGCTCGTCGGGCATCTCCTCGACAGCGGCGCCTCGGTGGTCGCGGGCGACGTGGACCCGGTGGCCCTGGCCCGGCTGCGGGTGGAGTTCCCGGCGGCCGAGACCGTGCCGGACCCGGACGACCTGCTCGACCTCGACGTCGACGTGTACGCCCCCTGCGCGCTGGGCGGAGCGCTGAGCGTGGAGACCGTCCGCCGGCTGCGAGCCGGCGTTGTCTGCGGCGGCGCCAACAACCAGCTCGCGCAGCCCGAGGCCGGGCGGCAGCTCGCCGACGCCGGAGTCCTGTACGCCCCCGACTTCGTGGTCAACGCCGGCGGCCTGATCCAGGTCGCGGACGAGATCGAGGGCTACTCGCCGGAGCGGGCCCGGGCCAGGGCCGCGCAGATCTTCGACACCACCTCGGAGGTGTTCCGCCTCGCCGAGGCCGAGGGGGTGACCCCGACCGAGGCCGCGGAGCGGCTCGCCGAACGCCGTATGACCGACGTGGGACGCCTGCGGGGGATCCTGCTGCCCTGATGCCGACCGGGGTGGGGCGAGGCACACCCCCGCCACCAGGAACGATCACCCGCCCGGCGGAGGCCTGAACGTCAACGGGGACAGGTGACGATGATCACATCCAGGCCCCGTCAAACGGGCCGCCGACGGCGGGGACGAGCAGATATCCCCGATCGAACCCACCGGACAAGCGGGTTCATACACCGTTTCCAATCGCGGGCACCTTGTCCGGGGACAGGCAACTGTCGGGTTGGCGTGCCGAGAAGCCTCCGGTCCCTGTAGTCTCGGGAAGCACGAGACAGTGAGAGCACCGGGGCGGGTCCCCGTCGTCATGTTCGAGGGGGTCGAGCCATGGGGCGCGGCCGAGCTAAGGCCAAGCAGACGAAAGTCGCCCGCGAGCTCAAGTACAACTCGCCCACTATGGATCTCGACCGATTGAAGGCGGATCTGGGCGCGGGCTCGACGCGCGAGAACAACAACGACGACTCGTACGTAGATGACGACTACGGATACGACGCCTACGCAGACGACGAGGACGATCGACGTTCCTCCCGCTGACAGCGTCGCTTCGGTAGTCGCTCACCGCGGCAGGCTCACCGCGGTGGTCGTCGCCGATGGTGGTCGTCCGGGCTCAGGCCCGGGCTCCCACCGCCATAACGTGCTGCCGTGATCCTGGCTGCGCTGCATGCTTCTTCGCCAGTTCACTCCTGATCAGCCCAGGCTGCCCGGACAGGTTGCCCAACCTGCCCAGGGGGTTGCCCTGCCCAGGGGGGTGCCCTGCCCGGACGTGCTGCCCCCGGAGGGGCCGCCTCAGCGTGGATGCCGGCCGACGAACCGAGCCCTGGCCACGCCGGCTGGCTCCGGAGCGCCCGCCGCGCCGACCTCCCCTACCACCCAGGCCGGCACGTCCCGCGCGGCGAGCAGCGCGAGAGCGTCGGCGACCGCAGTGGCCGGCAGGACCGCCACCATGCCGACTCCCTGGTTGAAGGTGGCTTCCATGTCCGCCTGGGTCACCCCGCCGCGCTCGGCGAGCAGACCGAAGATCGGGGGCACTGACCACGACGCCCGGTCCACCGTGGCCAGCAGGCCCGGCGGGATGACCCGGGCGAGGTTCGCCGCGAGACCGCCGCCGGTGATGTGGGCGAAGGCGTGCACCTCGACAGCCGCGGCCAGCGCCAGGCAGTCCCGGGCATAGATGCGGGTCGGAACCAGCAGGGACGCGCCCAGCGTGCCCCCCAGGGACGGGACGTATGACTCCAGATCCTCCCGTGCGGTCTCGGGAATCCCACCTGGCTGGCCAGAATCGACGGGACCGAACAAGATATGCCGTACGAGCGAGAAGCCGTTGGAGTGGATGCCGGATGATGCCATCGCGACCACCACGTCCCCGGGCCGGACTCGCTCCGGCCCGAGCACGTCGTCGGCCTCCACGACCCCGACCCCCGTCGCGGCCAGGTCGTAGTCGTCGCTACCCATGAGCCCGGGGTGCTCGGCGGTCTCCCCGCCGACCAGCGCCGCCCCCGCCTGCTCGCAGCCGGTTGCGATGCCGGAGACGATCTCGGCCACGCGCGCGGGGACCAGGGAGCCGCACGCGATGTAGTCGAGCAGGAACAGCGGCTCCGCGCCGCACACCACGAGGTCGTCGACGACCATGGCGACCAGATCAATACCCACGGTGCCGTGCGTGTCCAGGGCCCGGGCAACGGCAATCTTGGTACCCACACCATCGGTCGACGAGGCGAGCAGCGGCCGGCGGTACCGCGCCGTGTCCAGCGCGAACAGGCCGGCGAATCCGCCGAGCGAACCGACGACCTCGGGCCGGGTGGCGCGCGCGACGTGACCACGCATCAGCTCGACGGCACGCTCGCCCGCGGCCACGTCGACCCCGGCCGCCCGGTACGAGTTCAATCCACCGCTCATGCGGGCCTCACCCCGGCCGGCTGGGGCTGGGGCTCGGGCTCAAGCTCGGGCTCGGCGTCGTGGCTGTCCGGGGAGGGATCGGCACCGTTCATGCCCAGCGTCACGCCGCGCCGCAGCGCCTCGGCGATCATGTCCTCGGTGGTCTCCGCGCCGCCCGTCGCCTCCAGCCGATGCTTGCCGAGCTTGTCGGAATCGTTCAGCGGAACCGGGTACACGCCGTCGAAGCAAGCCCGGCAGAGCGTGCCGGCCGGTTGGCGGGAGGCCTCGATGAGGCCCTCCAACGAGACGTAGGCCAGCGAGTCGGCCCCGAGAGAGGTTCTGATCTCCTCGATGCCCGCCTCACTGGCGATCAGCTCGGCGCGGGTCGCGAAGTCGATGCCGTAGAAGCAGGGCCACCGTACCGGCGGCGAGGAGATCCGGATGTGGACCTCGGCCGCGCCGGCCTCCCGCAGCATGCGCACCAGCGCGCGCTGCGTGTTGCCGCGGACGATCGAGTCGTCCACCACGACGAGGCGACGCCCCTCGATCACGTCCCGCAGGGGGTTCAGCTTGAGCCGGATCCCGCGCTGCCGGATCGTCTGCGAGGGCTGGATGAAGGTGCGCCCGACATAGGAGTTCTTGACCAGGCCCTCACCGAACGGGATGCCCGACTCCTCCGCGTAGCCGACCGCGGCGGGTACCCCGGACTGCGGCACGGGGATGACCAGGTCGGTCTCCACCGGCGCCTCGCGGGCCAACTGCCGGCCGACGTCGACCCGGGTGGCGTGCACGGAGCGTCCGGCGATCGACGTGTCCGGGCGGGCGAGATAGACGTACTCGAACAGGCAGCCGTGCGGATCGGGCCGGGCGAACGTGCGAGAACGCATCCCCTCGGCGTCGATAACGACCAGCTCACCGGGAACGATCTCCCGCACGAGAGTGGCGCCGACGATGTCGAGGGCAGCCGTCTCGCTGGCGACGATCCACGCGCCGTCGGGATGGCCATCGAGCCGGCCGAGCACGAGCGGGTGGATCCCGTGCGCGTCCCGGGCGGCATACAGCGTCGAGGCGTCCGAGAAGACCAGCGAGAAGGCCCCGGTCAGCCGGGGCAGCACGTCCATCGCCGCGTCGACGAGGGTCGGGCCGGGATGGTCGGCGAGCATGGCGGTGATGAGGTCCGAGTCGGTGGTCGCCCGTAGGCGGTCCCGCTCCGCGCCGAGCGTCCGCGCGAGCTCGACGATGTTGGTGAGGTTGCCGTTGTGCCCGAGCGCGATGGGGCCGCCGAAGCGGGCGGTGCGGTACGACGGCTGGGCATTCTCCCAGGTAGAAGAGCCCGTCGTCGAGTACCGGGTGTGGCCGACCGCCACATGGCCGCTCAGGCTGGACAGGGTGACCTCGTCGAAGACCTGAGCGACGAGCCCCAGTTCCTTGAAGACCACCACAGTCCGGCCGTCCCCGACCGCGATGCCGGCGGCCTCCTGACCGCGGTGCTGCAGCGCGTACAGGCCGTAGTAGGCCAGGTTCGCCACGTCCTCGCCGGGCGCCCACACCCCGAACACACCACAGGCGTCACGCGGCCCCGGCTCGTCGGAGAGGTCGGATTCCCAGCCGGGGATAGCGCCGAAGCGGGGTGCGACGTCTGGCACCAGGACTCCTCGACAGGTCAGGGATACCGAAGAATGCGGACGATCTCGCGCGGGACCATGCGGGACTATAGAGGTGCCGGGCTCGTCCGCCGACGTGCCGAGACGCGCCGACCACTCCGACCACCGCCTCGCCCCGGCAGCTACCTCCCACCACGCTAGCAGTGAGGACGCGCATCGGCCGTTGTGCGCGCATGCCCCGGACGGACCAGATCGTCCCTGGTAGATCATCCGGCCCAGCCAACCCGCACCTACAGGAGGGGCAGGTAGGAACTGAGGTCGGCGCGCTCGCCGCTGGCCGCGACCCGGCCGTCGGCCACCGCCTCGGCCCACGGCAGGCGGCCCGCGCACAGCAGGACGAAGGCGACGGGTTCGGCCTCGACGACGTTCGGCGGTGTGCCCCGGGTATGGCGTGGACCCTCGACGATCTGCACGGCCGTGAACGGCGGCACCCGCAGTTCCACCGAGCGTCCGGGTGCCCGCTCGGCGAATATCTCCGCGAACACCTTCGTCGCCGCCTTGAGCGCCCCCCGGGCCGGCGTGACGCCTAGCTCGAGGCCGTGCACCACCGCCTCGACCGCTCGGGTGCGCAGGAACTCCGCCAGTCGCATCGGGCCGCCCGGCGTCGGGACCACCGCTTCCTGAGTCGCCGCGGCCATGGCGGCCACCGCGGCCGACACCTCGCCGGCCAGCCGGCCTCTGATCTCGGCCGGCCCACGGTTTGCCGCCAGCGAGCGGGCGGTGTCCGCGACGGCCTCCGCCCGGGTTCCGGCGCCCGTCAGGTAGCCGTTCGCCGTGACGAGATCCCTCGCGGTGACGAGATCCCTCGCCGTGACGAGATCCGTCGTGCGCCGGGACGCCGGGACCGCGGGGGCCAGGGCCTCGGTGAGCGCGGTCGCGGAACGGGAGACGTGCAGGACGAGGTCGCCGACCGCCCAGCCGGGCAGCGGACTCGGCGCCCCGAGAGTCCCGTCGGGCAGGACACTCACCGCATCGACGATCCGCTGCCACTGGTCCGCCAACGTCGCGGCCAGCTCGGTACCGGTCACCAGGGGATCCTGGCGGCGTCCACGGGGTGGCATCCCTCCATCCTGCCCGGCACCGCGTCCCGGCCGGGTATCCCATCCTGCCCGGTACCACCAGGTACCACCAGGTACAAACCAGTACGCGGTCATATCCGGCTGTCCGCGCGCGCCGGCGTGCCGGACCCGACCCCCCGCCCTGCCGGGCGGGAAGACGAGTATGGACAGATGCCAGTGACGATCCCGCGCGCTCCCGCCGACGAGTACGGAACCGCCGCGATCCGGCAGCGGGTTCTTGACGCCTGGGCCGCCTCCCCGGCCCGCTTCCGGGAAGACGCCAATGCCGAGGAGGACGCGGCTCTCGGCGCCTACCGCGACCGCCTCGTCGTCGAACTTGTGCAGAACGCGGTCGACGCCGCGCGTGAGGCCGGCGTCCCGGCCCGGGTGTACCTGCGGCTGCGCACCTCCGCTTCGGAGTCGGACACGCCAGATGCACCGGATGCCCCGGACGTTCTAGATGCCCCAGACGTTCTAGCTACTCCGGATGCTCCTGATGTTTCGAAGACCGGCGCCGGTCCCGGCGGCCTGTTGGAGATCGCCAACACGGGGGCACCGCTGAGCCCGGCGGGGGTGGAGGCGCTGTCGACCCTGCGTGCCTCGGCGAAACGGGACACCACGTCGGTAGGGCGGTTCGGCGCAGGATTCGCCGCGGTGCTCGCGGTGAGCGACGATCCCTCGATCGTCTCCCGGTCCCGCCCGGGCGGGGGGGCGTCCGGAGTCACCTGGTCGAAGAGCAGGGTGATCGAGGCCGTGACGGCCGCGGGGGTGGGCGGCTGCGGCACCACGGCGCCGGCGCCGGGCCTGACCGAAGAACTGGCCCGGCGCGACGGGGCGGTACCCATCCTCCGGCTACCGTTCGATCTTCCCGCGCCGCCTGCACCGCCGGACGGCTACGACAGCGTGGTCCGCCTCCCGCTGCGGGACGTCGCGGCGGCCACGGCGGCCCGGGATCTGCTGGCCGGGCTCGATCCGACCCTGCCGCTCGTCCTCGGCGGTCCCAGCGAGATCGTGGTCGACGTCAACGGGACCGTTCGAACGATCACCTGTCGATGGATCCGCGGGGGCGGCTCACCCCAGCCCGGGTCGAGCGCGGCGTCGACGCGCGTGGAGATCGCCGATCTCAACGGCGAGCGCTGGCGCGGCATCGCCCGTAGCGGCATGATCCCGGCCAGCCTGCTGGCCGACCGCCCGGTAGAGGAGCGCGGCCGGAACCGCTTCACCGCCCGGGTCATGGTCCGCGACGACGGATGGCCCAAGGGCGTCGCCCGGGTCGTGCGGGCACCTCAGCCGACGGACGAACCGATCTCGCTGCCGATCCTGGCGAGCGTCGAACTGCCATTGGATCCCTCGCGTCGACACACGGTATCGGGTCCATTACGGGATTGGCTCACCGGTCAGCTGAGCGCGGCCACCGTGGCGCTGGCCGAATACCTGGGCGCCGGCAGGGACCCAGACGCCGACGGGGACCCAGACGCCGACGGGGACCCAGACGCCGGCAGGGACCCAGACGCCGGCAGGGATCCAGACGAGACGCCTGGCGACCCGCTGGCCGCGCTGGCCCTCGTGCCGACGGGGCTGCCGGTGGGCGAGGTCGACGGCAGGCTACGGGACGCGCTGACCCGACTTCTCCCGGACGCGGCGCTACTGCCCGGCGGTCTGCGTGGCCGGGACTGTTCCGTCTGCGATCTCGGCCCCGCGACCGATGCGGTCACCGAGCTGCTGCGCTCCTCCTGGACCGGGGCCGACCCGGCCGAGATCGCCGGCACGGACGGGGCGGGTCCGGATGGTGACGACACCGTCGCGGCGAAGGTCGCGGCGAAGGTCGCTGGGAAGGTTCCCGGCCTGCTCCCGGCGGCCTATGCTGCCCGCCGGTGGCGTACCGCACTCTCCACCCTGGGCGTTCGACGGGTGGACAGCGCCGCCCTGGTCGAGCTGCTCTCCGGGGTGTCCCGCCCGCCACACTGGTGGGGACGTCTCTATCCGCTCCTGGTCGGGGCGCCGGACCGGGACGCGCTCGGCGCGCTTCCGGTACCGGTCGCGGAGGTTCCCGCGCCCTGGGAGGGCACCGAGCCGAGCGGCGCAGCCGGGTCCAGCGCCTTGCGGACGCGGATGGTCACCGGTCCGCGTGGGACCCTGCTGCCCACCGCCGACCTCGACATCGTCGCGCTGGCCCGATCGGGGCTGCCGCTGCGGATCGTACATCCCGACGCCTGCGCCCAGGACGCGGCGCGGGATGCCCTGCGCACCCTCGGCGCGCTTGAGGGCACTCCGGCGAGTGTCCTACGGGATGCGGCGGTACGCGAGGCGGTCCTGGACGCCGATCCGGAGGACGATCCCGATGATCTCACCGCCCTGGCGAACGCGGTGCTGGCGCTGGCCCGGGACGCGAGCGAGGAGTCCACGGCCGACCTGAGCTGGCTCGACGAGCTGCTGCTGCCGGACGGCGACGGTGGCTTCACCCCGGCCGGCGAGCTGCTGATCCAGGGAGGCCCCCTGGATCGGGTGCTCGCCGAGGACGCACCCTTCGGCACCCTGAGCGCCGAGGTCGCGCGGGCCTGGCCCGCCGAGGTGCTGGCGAAGGTCGGTGTGCTGCATACCTTCGGGGTGTTGCACGCCCACGACCTGCCGTTGGATCCCGACGAGCAGATCCTGCTCGACCTCGACGACAGCGACACCTGGGTTGACGACGTCACGGCGGACGACCACGGTGCGCCGGGCGGCTCGGCGAACCTGCGTCGGCCGCCTCCCGGCGGGCCACCGGCACCCGCCATGATCGGGGTGTTCGCGGCGGTACGCGACCTCGAACTCGTCGACCGGGCCGCCTGGCCCGAGGCGCTCGCCGAGCTCGCCCGACCACCGTTGCGGGACGTCGTGTTCGCCCCCGAGCCGTCCTATACGCGCTGGTGGCTGGCGCGACACGCGGTGCTGCCCGTCGGTGGCGACGGCCGGGCGCCCCACTCCGCGGGACACCCGGCGGAGCGCTCCGCGGAACACCCGGCGCACCGGGACGGCAGGGTTCTGCCTCCGGGCGAGCTCGTCCTACCCGACGCGGACCCCCTGCTCACCGGGCTGTTCGCGCCGGCGGCACCGCTCCCGGGGGTCGACGACGAGTTCCTGCGCCACCTCGGCTGCCGGCTGACGCTGGAGGACGTCCTCGGCGACCTGGGCGCGGTGATGGACCTGCTCGACCGGCTGGGCGACGTCGACCGGGACGTACCATGGCCCGCGGCTCGGACGCTGTACATCGCCGCGGTCGACGCGGTGGCCCGGGTCCTGACGGCGCCGGACGGTTCCGCCCACGACGGGCGGTTCGACCCGCCGCTGACCGTCCGCACCCCGGACGGCGTCCGGGCCTGCGCCGACGTCGTGGTGGTGGACGCACCGGACATGCTGGGGCTGCTCGGCGCGGACCGCTTCGGGCTGCGTCTCCCGCTGGACCGGGCGGCCGAGGTGGCCCACGTCCTCGGCGTGCGCCTCGCCGCCGAGGCGGGCACCTGCGAGATCGTCTCGGCGGGCCCCGGCGAGGCCCGGCAGGCACCGGACGGCACACCGTACCGGGTTCACGACCCGCTGCTGGTCGAGGATCTCGCCGGCCGGCCGACCCGGGTGCCCTGGCGGGTACTCGGCGGGATCGGCGGCGAGATCCACGTGGATGCCGAGGCCGGCTCGGACGCGCTCGCGCGGGCCCTGGCCTGGCGCGGCGGGCAGTGGGACCGGCGGCATGCGCTGGCCGCGGCGCTGCGCGACCCCGACGGTGCCGCCTTCCGAGCCGCGGAGGACGACCTCGACGAGACCTGAGCCGCGCCGGTGGGTTCCGGTCGCTGGACTATCGATCCGTGTGGTCGGGGGTTCCCCGCGCCCGCAGCCGGTTGCGGCGGCGGATCACGATCCACAGGCCGGCGAGCCCGAGGACGAAGCCGCAGATCGCCGTCGCGAACCACCAGAGCCGGCCGTCGTCCCGCAGGTCGTCGAGGAAGAACGCCAGGACCAGCGCGGCGATGGCCCACAACACGGTTCCCACCGCGACGGAGGCGACCCCGTCGTAGGG
>NZ_CDXDOR010000025.1:0-25814 GCF_978021225.1 Frankia sp. CeTa3Moorea
GGTGTGGGTGTGCCCTACCCGCGTGTAGGGGTGCGGGGTGGGTCCGCCCGGTGATGTGACTGTCTGTGGCGATGTGCCGTGGTGTGCACGGGTGGGGGTGTGTGGGTGCCTACGCGCGTAGGCGCGCACGCGCGCGCGTAGGGCCGTGCATGCACGCCGGGGTGCACGGCGTTGCACGGTGGTTTGCACGGGGGTGTGCACACCGGTTCCGTGACGGTAGGTCATGGGCGGTCGGGGGTGGCGTGCCAACGGCCGGGCGCGGCCTGGCGCACCTTGCCGGCTTCCTGGAGCTGCTGTAGGGCGTAGTACACCCATCGACGGGACCGGCCGGTGGCGGTCACCAGGTCGGGCACGCTGGCGCCGTCCGGCGTTGCCGTGAGGGCAGTCCATAGGGCGCTACCGGGGTCGGGGTTATGGTCCGTGTGCGGCCCGTCCGACCGGGCGGGTAGAGCCGGTGGCGTGGGATAGCGGCTGGTGATATCCGCCACGGTGTCGTCGTCTAGCAGGTAGGCACGGTGGGGTGTGGGCGTGGTGTGGTCGGGGTCAAGGATGAGGAACACGCCGGGAAGGGTGAAGGCGTCGGTTCGCCAACCACTTTTGTAGGCGCCTACTCCGAGAATGAGGTCTGTGTCGGCGCGTTCCCGGACTCGCAGCGCTATCCGGATGTCCATCTGGCTACGGATAGCGCCGTTTCCCATCGCGTCTTGGGTTGGTCGTTGCGTGGCAGCGATGAGCGTGACCGCGACTGCGCGGCCGAGACGGGCCAGAGAATCAGCTATGCTCAGCGCTTCCGGGGGAAGTTCCGCGAATTCGTCGACCAAGATCGCGAGTGCCGGGCGTTCCCGGGTGGGGTTCCAGGTCCTTTCCCCGCGCTGTGCTTGCTCGCGGGTGCGCCGGTTCAGTTCTTCCCATGCGGCGGTGAAGAGGGTTAGGGCATCGTCCGGTGTGGTCGCGAGCCTGCCGAGTGATTGCGCCCACGGGCCGAGTTCCATGCCGCCTTTCAGGTCCACTCCCCAGACGGTCACATCGTCTGCGGGAATGAGCCCGGCGAGGATCGTGTTCACCACACCGGATTTACCGGAGCCCACTACACCACCAATGAGAACATGGCGACGGAGGAGAAGAACGGTTACGGCCGTGCCATCCTCGGAAACGCCGATAGCAATCGGTTTGGTGATCGTCGCGGGGTGGTCGCTGTGTCCGGGCCAGGGGTTCGGGCGTGCCAGAGGATCGGTTTCTGTCACCCGGACGATGACATGGTCTTCACGGTCGGGATCGGCGGTCACCCGTACCGAGTTCGGCCGGACACCGAGCATGGAGGCTATTTCGTCGCTCCGGGCGATGGCGCTACGGGCGGACATGCCACGGCGTAGCGCCACTCGCGCGGTATATCCCCACGCATCTACTATCGCGGACATCACCCGTGAACCGGAAAGCCCCGCGTTTTCGGCGAGGACAGGCCACGCCTGCATGGTGCGCTCGACCCGGACCCGTTCACGTCGGCGCCGATGTGCCCACCATGGGATAGCGGCCACAGTGCCGGCTGTGACGAGCAGGGTGGGAAGGGGTGGGTGGCCAGGGCTGAGAATCGCGGCGGCTGACCACCATCCGGACGCGAGGATGGCCACGGTCACGGCGTAGGCGCGTTCGATCCGGCGCGGCATCCTGCGTGCCACCACACACGCCGTAGCCAGGCTGAACAGGGTTACCAGCACCACGGCACCGGTGCCCCACGCCCGGTGTGCCACCGTGGCGGACACCGCCAGGAACAGAGCGATATAGAACGGGAGTATTTCGCTGCGGAACCGCCAGAAGAAACCGGTGATACTGGTCACGGCCATCGGGCCGGAGTGGTTCTCCCGGAGTTTTCGTCGGGTGGAACGGCGCATGTAGCGGCGCATCCGCCGTATTTCCCGTGTCATCCGACGCTGATCGTTGGTGTGGGTTCGTGGCATGGCTTCTCTTCTCAGAGGAAAACGGGGGTGTCCGGAAGCCGGACACCCCCGCGCGGCCTACAGATGAATAGAGGAAAATATGCCGAAAATCTGGTTGAGAATGCCCTGAAACGTGTCCGAGAAATTGGACTGTGCGACGTAGAAACCGAGCGCGGCGCAGACGAACGCTTGCCACGGGTTGAGGTCAAACGCGCGGATCATGACGATGACAACGATAAGAAGCAGGAAGAGAATGGAAAAGGGAATCATCAGTGGTTGGCCTCGTCTTCGTCATCGTCAAAGTTGGTGTCACAGGCGATGCCTGCCGCGAACAACCACAGATCCTGAGCGGTCAGCCATTCCGCGAGGGTCTTGTCCCGGTGGGTTTTCAGCAAGCTCTGTACGTACCGGATTGCTTCGATACCCTTTTCGTCCTGGCCCAGAATGTCCATGAAGATGTCGTGGAGGACTGCGCTTGCCGTGTAGCCGTCCATATGGGTGTCGAAGGCGTCGGCCGCGCGCTTCTCAAGGACGGCAAGCTCGCGATCATCGAACACAGCAGTCACCTCGCGAAAGGGAAGGGAGAGGGGAGAAAGAAAACGCGGGAATGGCACGGCCAACCGGCGTCGGGCACGGCCGCGGACGGTATTCATGGTGCAGGTTGTATCCGGCTAGGACACCTAGCAGAAAAAGATCGGCGAGCCAGACTGCAAGGGCTGTCCAGAAGAGAACGCGGTGCATTCTGGTCACGGCTTGTGCGTCCACTTCGTAATAGCCCGCGCGGCCAGAAGAATGAAAATGATAGCGATGAAGTACTTGCCGTATCCGGGGGTGGATGTCGTGGCCGCCCACGAAAATGTCCAGAGGGCCAGGGAAACCGGCACGAACACCGCGAGGAAACGCCACAGCGGCACGGCCAGAACCAGCAGGAAAAGGAATAGAAGAAGTAGGAACACAGGAACTCCCGAGGGATGGGGGCAAGCCTTCGGGGCCGTTTCCGTCAGCCCCGCCGGACACCACCCATGTTTCCCGATGAAAAGCCGCACCGCAGGTATTAGACCGGCAAATCCGGGGGGTATTAGTGGCTGGGATCCGGAATTCCGGGGGACCGGACCCGGACCAAACCCGGAACGATCATCAGCGCACGGACACCCCGGACTCAACCCGGACCAAACCCGGAAAAAACCCGGATGCGTGAGCGTGCGATCACTGGCAGGCTGTGTGCAGGCGCAACGGCGTATGCACGGGACGACGGGAAGACGGATCATGACGGGCGATGACCGCCAACGACGACTCATAGAAGATCTTGGGAGGCTTGCCGATCACGGCGTCCGGGGTCCCGAAGACATCATCCACGCCGCGCCACGCCTGCTAGCCCTCGTGGCAGCGCAGGGAGGCGAGTGGGCGCGCGCGCGGGGGGTCGTGAGGCTGCTGCACGCGGCCACACAGGCACTAGGTCACCCACGCGGGTCAGCCCTACGGGCACTACTCGCGCTGGACCCCGCGCCGCGTGGCATGGGAGTGCGGCTCACAAAAACGGAACGGCGCCACGCCGCCAGCGTCTACTACCGGATTGAGGGAGACACCTTCCGCAAGACACACGAGAAAAACCTGATAACCGCGCTCGCCATCGAAATCGACCACCGACTCACCACCGGGCATGACACCACACGCGGTGATCATGCAGGAGACGGGCACGGCCGCATGCCATCCACGCGTCCCGGACCCAAAAACCCACCGCCACCCGCAAGCGCCTTCCGTCCCCTTGTAAACCCACCCCATCCAGGGAAAAAGGAGACCCGCGATGTTTAGCCGGTTCTACCAGGAGCCCGACGGAAAAATCCCCTGGTATTTTATCGCCGTAGTCGTCCTTTTCGTCGCCGTGCCGTCCGTTATCGCCGGAGCATGGCTAGGATGGCTCACCCGGTAATATGTCCAGGCCTAAATGGATGGTCCAACCAGCCGGCATCGTTCTTCACACCACAACAGGCAATGTCCTCGTGGCCGCGTTCCGTCTCCCATCACCATGGGGAGACGACGACCGCCTACCAGAAGCCATCCGATACGGCACCCCACCCCCACCGGAAGCCATCCGTCCCCGGACCGACAGCTACCTCTCTAAAATGGAGGCACTGATACACGCCAGTATCCGCAACGCCCAAAACACCGAAATTCGCACCTCACCCCGCTGGAAGACCTACCCACATGCTACTCTAACGGTCTCCACCTAGAATTCTGGCACGACGGCTACACCTACCTGTTCATCGGAGAATAAGAAACAGGAACAGAAAGAGCGGAACCATACATCGATACGCGATCCGAACCGATCCCTCTACACCAGCGATCAATCAGATTTCCAGGCGGAAGCCCTCGGCAATATTGAGAATCTACTATATGGCGCCATATGATAGGACGTCATACTGAAGCCGCTACTCAGCGTGAGATCGCACATGGGACCACGGGGAAGACCACTACCGTAAGGTGTCGCAACCCGGCTACCCTGCCAGTGTGAAGAAGCCACGCAAGCCGGACCCCGCACTCATCCGGCTAGCCCGAGCCCTACGTACCGCACGTGAGCTGCACGGCATGGATGTGCGGGGGATGTCGGCCGCTACCGGGTGCCCCGTGCCCTGGCTAGAACAGGCGGAGTCCGGTCTCGGTCCGTGCCCGTCGCCACGGCTAGTTGCAGCCGTAGATGCCGCTACGTTCTCGGAAGGTCGACTTCTCCAGCTACGTGCTGTTGCGGCGGGCGAGGCTGTATCCGAAGACGTACCACCAGAGGAGGATGATCATACGGACAGACGCGAACTCTTCGGATCGTTGGTCAGTACGGCGCTTGCAGGTGCCGTGCCGACGATGCCGCCATGGGGTACCGGGGGGTACCTACCCTCACCGGAGGAACTAACCGGCGCACTGAAAAAAGTGGAACGAACGCAAGATTACGCCCCATGGAGACAGACAATGGTTCAGGCCGCACGCATCGACATAGCGGCCAATATGGCATTCCGCGAAAGTGACCAGCGGTTCCGCGACCCTAGGGCAATCGGAAGCATCGTCGGGCGTGCCAAGCTCATACGGGCTGACGCGACAAGGGAAAGCGGTGATCTGCTAGGCGCAGCTCGACTGACCCGATCCGCGTATGGCCATGGGCTTGAGATTGGCGACCCCATTGTATGTGCCGTGGCACAGTCGGAGCTAGCGGCACTAGAGATACACAACGGTCTACCTAGTCGGGTACAGGAAATTGTTGAAACCGGACTCAAGCACACTCCGACCGGACAGGTTGCCATCCGTCTACTGCTGCAACTCGGAACGGCGCAAGCTCTCATGGGTGATCGTGATGGATGTAACCGGGCGGTGTCTGAAGCGTTTGAACTGTACGCAGATTTGCCGCCGGAACAGATGTCACCGGTCATCGGAGAATGGTTCGACAGTGTGACAACGGCAGAAATTTGGCACCATACAACGTCTGCCTATGCGCTAGCCGGATACGTGCCCGAAGCCGAGGGTCACGGCAAAATTGCACATGGCCTCCTGTCCGCGATTCAGGCAGACAAGTTCCGGGGGCAGCTATTCGCCACTCTTGCCACTATGTATGCTCGGCCAGCAACCCGCGACCTAGACCGGTCTATAGAGCTTGCCTGCCAAGCGTTGGATACGTGGGGTGGACGTGGGGGTACGTCGGCATTTTCCCGTATGGCTGAGTGGTCACGGGCTGTCGAGCCGTACGCGAACCGGTCAGACGTAGCTGAGATATTGACCCGGGTTCATGACTGGAACCGGTCCGGGACGGCATAATCGGGAAAGACAAACCAATAACCAATACAGTCGGCATTTCAGCTCGGTTTCCCTTCGGAATTCCGGGCTGTTTGCTAAATGCTTGCTGTGCGCTAGCTTCCGCTAGCGCGATCTTGTTCTGTGTCCACTCAACGATCAGGAACACCCCGTGTCTGACCCCGCCACCCCGGAAGGACCCCCTCCGTATGCCGCGACCGGATGGAGTCCTCCGGAACCGTGTGACCCCTACCGGCCGCTAGCAGAACGCTTGTAAAAGTAAGCAGGCGACAGTCTAAGGTACCTTGGATCGGTCGGGCGTGCGCGCAAGCAGCGATAATCGATCTTCCTTGCGGGAAGATCGCGGCCGCAGCTGGATCAGACTTGCCGCTAAAGTCCCAGGTCAGAGGACCTTTCTCTAAATGTTACTTACGTCACCCTTCTCCAGGGAAGCAGCCGGGCCTCCTGGAAGACGACCGAACGCTGCCGGGTGGCCAGAACCTCGCCGGAGATGTCGCCGTCGAAGCCGCCGAGGATGCGGATCAGCGTGCTCTTCCCTGACCCGCTGCGGCCCAGCAGGGCGACGAACTCCCCGGAGGCGACCGTGAGGTCGAGGCCGTCGAGGACCGTATGATCCCCGAAGGTGCGACGCAGGCCGCGGATCCGGATGGCGGCGCCGTCGGCACCGCGGGTTTCGCCGGTTTCGCTGGTGCGCTGAGCGTCGGTGGTGTACTGAGCGTCGTCGGTGGCCGGGCGCTCCAGGGCGGCGACGGCCGTGGCCGCCGCCGTGGTGTCGGTGTCGGTGCTCAGGTTCCGTCGAAGCCGCGGCGCCATGACAACAGCGGGCGGCAGACCAGAAGCGGGCGCCGGCTCATGACGCTGATAGTAGCTACCATTCCGCAGCTTGTCAATAAAAAAAGTAGAGATTATCGCCTTCCGTTGTCGAGCTATGGCGCAACGTTGATGATCGGTGTCTTGTCGCCGGGGGCCGGACGCCCCGTACCGGGGTCTTGTCAGCCGACCAGGAGAATGAGCGGGGGCGCGGCGAGCACGATGATCGCCCCGAAGTAGGCGCACGGCGGCATCCACCACGGCACTTCTGGCGGGTCGAGGAGCCGGGCGATCCGCGAGATGACCGGATTGGCCGTGCCGCGCCGGGGGCCGCCGCCGACCGGTCGTGTCCGGCCGGGCGCCGCATCGCCGAGGTGGGGCCCGCCGGGGTCTGGCCCGTCGGGATGGGGCCCGTCGGGATCTGGCCGGTCGGGATCTGGCCGGTCGGCGTCTGGGCTGCCTGGGCTGGGCGGGCTGGAATCGCGGACGTCGACCGCCGTGGGATCGTGGGAGCCGAGCGCGGGCAGCACGGCGGCCGGAGAACCGATGATCCCCAGCGCCCCGGCGGGGACCGGTGCCCTTGCCCCGCCCAGCCGGGCCAGGGCCCGCGCGAGCGATCGGTGGCTTGTCTGCCGGGCCGCCGCGTCGTCGGCGAGCATCTCGACGAGGAGCGAGACGGCCGCGGTCGCCTCCCTGGCCGGGCCCAGGAACGGGAAGGTCCGCTCCCATGCGACGAACGGCTGGATGACGAGGTCGTGACGACCGGCGACGTGGGCCGCCTCGTGGGCGAGCACGGCGTCCAGTTCGGTGGCGTCGAGGGTGTTCAGCAGCCCGCGGGAAACCACGACCCGGGCGTGCCGCACCCCCGGCACGCAGTAGGCGACCGCGACGGGATGATCGAGGATACGCAGCAGGATGCCAGTCCGGTCCCGGCGTTCGCACAGGCAGCAGCCGGTTGCGCCCCCGCCGCCGGCGGTTGTGCCGGGGCCTGCGGTTGTGCCAGAGTCCGTGGTTGTGCCGGGGCCTGCGGTTGTGCCAGAGTCCGCGGCTGTGCCGGAATGATGGGACGCATGGTCGGGCGGGACGCAGGTCTCGTGCCGGCGATGCCGACGGCCGGCCAGATCGACCAGGTCGCGGTGTCGGTGACGCTCGCGAAGAGTGGCTGCGGTGGAGGTGCCGAGCACCCCGAACAGTCGGGAGGCCAAGGCCGCCGCCACGGCGAGGCCGATGAGGTTGACCAGGCCCAGGCCCGTCAGCGGCGCGCCGGCCGCGATGTTGTCGAGATGGTCGGCGATGGCGGTCGGGGTGTCGCCGGACAGCGGTGAGACGGTGAACGCGATCGCCGCGAGCAGCGCCGACACCCCGCCGGCCAGACCGACCGCCTGCCAGAGCACGATCGCCGCCCGTGGGCATCGGTAGGGCCAGCGCGCGGCGGCCAGCAGGCGTGGGACCGGCCAGGCCAACACGCCCGCGAACAGGGCGAGAAGTGCCGCGGTCGTCATGTCCCGGCTAACGCTACCGGTGGTCGGGCGGAATCTGGGCCGTTCGATCCGAGTCGGTGGCTACCGGAACGATCTGCTCCGGGTCGTTGCGGGGCGGGTCGCCGATCGCCGGACCGCGCCGGGCCTCGGCGTGCCGGACCTCCGTGTACGGATCCTCGGCCTGCGGATCCTCGGCGCGCGGGACCTCTCCGTCAGGCACGAAGATGCCGGGTTCCCCGGGACCAGCGGGTTCCAGGGCACGGCGAAGGATCTCGGCCTCCTCCGCGGACACCGACCCCACGAAGCGGACCAGGGCGGAACCACGATCGTCCGCCGTGCCGAGCGCCTCCATCATCGCCTCGGCCACGACGGCCTCGCGACTGTCGCTGGCCGCGTAGCGATGCGCGCGCGCCGAACGCTGACGCCGCACGAATCCCTTCCGTTCCAACCGTTCGAGCACGGTCAGCACGGTGGTGTACGCGAGATCGCGTTCATGCTGGAGACGACTGGCGACCTCACGGGCCGTCAGCCAGCCGTCGCTCGCCCACAACACGTCCATGACCGACCGTTCGAGGTCACCCAGGCGCGCCATGGTGCCAATCCTACGTGGCGTAGAACATTCGTGGGACCGAACGGGGTGCTTCGTTGAGGCCTGTTGCGTCACAGCCACGCGGCAACGGTGCCGGCCGTCGGGGAGGAGTCGGGGAGGAGCCGGCCTTCCGGCCCCCGATCTGCCTCCCGGCTCCCACCCGGCGCCCGGCTCTCCGGACCAGTGCGAACCCGCCGGCTGACTGATCCGCCGCCGTTTATGCGGCCCGAATTTCTTTAAAAGGAAACATCTTTATAACTTATAAAACTATATATCCATCGAACGGGCTATCCGCCGAACGGGCTATCCGCCGAACGAGCCATCCACCGAACGAGCCATCCACCGAACGGGCCATCAATCGAACAGACTGACGGCTGCAATGGAGGCGTCTTCCGGTCCCGCCCCGTGCCGTCGACCGTGGCGCACGTCTCGACAGCGCCGTCGGTGGTGCCGTCGGTCTTGACCATGTCATCGAGCTCACTGCGCTTTGCTCGTCGCCAGGAGAATTGGCTACATACCGTAGAAACCTCTATGCCTCGTAGAGGATCGGTTGGCTCTCGGCCGATTTTTCCCCTCGCGGTCCACCGAAGGAGCTGTGCGCATGGTTCTCGCCGCTGATGCCGTCGACCTTGCCCGCGCCCAGACAGCGTTCTCCCTCGCGTTTCACATCTGTTTCGCCGTGTTCGGGGTCGGCATGCCGTGGCTGCTGATCTACACCGAGGGGCGTTGGGTGCGGACCGGTGACGAGACCTGGCTGGCGCTCACGAAGAAGTGGTCGCGGGCATTCGCCGTGCTGTTCGCGGTCGGGGCCGTCTCGGGAACGGTGCTGTCGTTCGAGTTCGGCCTGCTCTGGCCCGCGTTCATGTCGAAGTACGGCAGTGCGCTCGGGCTGTCGTTCTCTCTGGAGGGCTTTGCATTCTTCACCGAGGCGATCTTTGTCGGGATGTACCTGTACGGCTGGAAGCGCCTGTCGCCGCGCGCGCACTGGCTCACGCTGTGGCCGATCGCTATCTCCGGCACCCTGTCGACGTTGTTCATCATCACGGTGAACGCCTGGATGAACGTGCCACGGGGGATCACCGAGGTGAACGGCAAGGTCGTCGCCGCCGAGCCGTTCGCACCCTTTCTGAGTCCGGGGACTCCGCCCCAGCTGGTCCACATGCTGCTGGCCGCGCTGATGTGCACCGGCGGGGCCGTCGCCAGTATTTACGCGGTCGGCATGCTGCGCGGTCGCCGCGACGCCTACCACCAGCGCGGGCTGCGGATCGGCCTGGCGGTGGTGTTGGTCTGCGCGCCGCTTCAGCTGATCGTGGGGGACTGGGCGGCCCGGGTCGTCGGGGCCAACCAGCCGTTCAAGCTGGCCGCGATGGAAGGGCTCTACCACACCAGGTCGCACGCGCCGCTGACCCTCGGCGGGTTCTACGACGACAAGAGCGGCGAGGTCCGCTACGGGCTGGAGATCCCCGGTCTGCTCTCGCTGATGGAGGGATTCAGCACCGATTACGTGATCACCGGTCTGGACGCCGCCCCGCCGGACGAGCGCCCGAACGGCCTGCTGGTGCACGGGTCGTTCGCGACGATGGTCGGGTTCGGTTCTGCGCTGATCGGACTGTCCGCCCTGACCGGTGCCGCCGTCGTCCGCCGGCGCCGTCGCGGCGAGAAGACGCTGCTGCCCACCGGGCGGCCGTGGCTGTTCGCCGCGGCGGCTACGGGACCGGCGTCCGCGCTGTCGATGATGGCTGGCTGGGAGGTCACGGAGGGTGGTCGTCAACCGTGGATCGTGGGCGGTCATATGCGGGTTCACGACGCGGTGACGGGCGCCGACGGGGTCGCGCCGATGTTTGCCGGCTCCCTGGTCCTGTACCTGGGGCTCGCGGGTGCGCTGATCCTCATCCTGCGCCGGATGGCCACCGGCGGCCCGGCCGTCGCGGAGATCCGGTCCGGGCGGCCCGCCGCGGGCGTCCACCGCACGGCCGTTCACGGCGCGGGGCAGGCGAGCCCGGCCAGGTCCGGGCGGACAACCGATTCCGATTCGCCGTCCATCCCGAAGCCGCGGCCCGAACCTGCGCCGGTCGAACCGGCGGTCGAACCGGCGGTTGAACTGCCGGTTGAACTGCCGGTCGAACCGCCGGTGTCCGGCAGGCGGCGCACCGGCGGCGGTCCCGAGGGATCCCGAGGTTCGGCGCACCCGGGTGAGACAACGGGAACGGGATCCGACGGCACCACCGGTTTCGGCGGGCGGGGAGAAGACTGATGACCAGCGCTGACCTTCTTCTGATCATCATGGTGGCAGGGCTCACCGCCTACGCGCTGCTCGGTGGCGCGGACTTCGGTGGCGGGGTGTGGGACCTGCTGGCACGCGGACGGCACGCCGGCGACCAGCGGAAACTGATCTCGGCATCACTCGGCCCGGTGTGGGAGGCCAACCATGTCTGGCTGATCTTCATCGTGGTGGCGATGTTCAGTGGGTTTCCCGAGGCCTACGGGGTGATCGGCTCCTCCCTGGAGGTGCCGCTGTCCGTGGCCCTCGTCGGCATCGTGCTGCGTGGTACCGCGTACGTGTACCGGTCCTACGGGGCGGGTGGGGCCGGTCCCGACCACTGGTGGGGGCACGTCTTCGCGGTGTCCTCGACGATCGCCCCGTTCGCGCTCGGGGTGGCCGGTGCGGCCCTGGCCAGCGGTGATCTGTCGACCGACGACCCGTTCGCGCCGGTGCGCAGCCCGTTCGGGCTCGTCTGCGGGGCCTTCGCGGTTGCCGCGACGGCCTTCCTCGCCGCCGTCTACCTCTGCCGGGACGCCGCATCCTCCCCGGCCACCGCGCACCTGGTGGCCGACTTCCGCCGGCGGGCCATCGGCGGCGCCGTGCTCTGCGGTGCACTCGCCGCGATCCTGCTGCCCCTCCTGTGGGCGGACGCCCCGGAGGTCGCCGGCCGGTTCAGGGACCGCTCGCTTCCCCTGGTCGCCCTGTCCACCCTCGGCGGGATCGGCGCCCTCGTCGCACTCTGGCGCGAGCAGTTCGGTGCCGCCCGCATCGCGGCCGGTCTCGCTGTCGGCGCGATGCTCTGGGGCTGGGCGGTGGCCCAGTACCCGGACCTGGTGGTCGGGCAGGCCACGGTCGACACGGCCGCGGCGCCGACGGCGAACATCCGGGCCATGCTGTTCGCCATCGTCGGCGGTCTGGTGGTGCTCGTGCCGTCCCTGATGATGCTGTTCCGGCTGTTCTCCCGACCAGAACCGGCGGAGTGATCGGACCGGCGGAGTGATCGGACCGGCCCGCCGTGGCGGTGGGCTACGGTCGTCGCGTGACCTCTGCCCCCGCTCAGGCGCCGGTCATCGCGGGCGAGCCGCTCACCCGCCGGCAGCTCGTCGTCGAGATCTGGCTCGTGCTCGGGGTCTCCTTCGCCACCTCGGCGCTGTTCGCGGTCATCCGCTACGTCGGGGTGCTGACCCGGCCGGGACCCGTCCGCTCCCAGGTGGCCCGGCTGAACACCTCGGCGGCGCCGGGACGGCCCTGGCTCGACCTCGCGCTCCAACTCGCTGACCTGGTCACCGGGCTGGTGCCGGCGCTGCTCGCCGTATACCTGCTGACGAGGCACGGAGGCGGACCGCGGGCGATCGGCCTGGACGGCCGGCACACCGGTCGCGACGCCGGCCGGGGAGCGGCGATCGCGGCCGGGGTCGGCGGGCTCGGCTTGGGCCTCTACCTCCTGGCGTGGCACAGCGGGGCGAACCTCACCGTCGCGCCGTCGGGCTTGCCGGACGTGTGGTGGCGCGTGCCGGTCCTGGTCCTCAGCGCGGCGCAGAACGGCCTCGCCGAGGAGGTCATCGTCACCGGGTATCTGCTGGTACGGCTGCGTGAACTTGGTGTCACGGCCAACCGGGCGCTGGCGGCCAGCGCCCTGCTCCGCGGTTCCTATCACCTCTACCAGGGGCTCGGTGGGTTCGCCGGCAACCTCGCGATGGGCCTGCTGTTCGGCCGGCTGTTCCAGCGGACCGGCCGGGTGCTGCCGCTCGTCATCGCCCACGCACTCATCGACACCGTCGCGTTCGTCGGATACGTGGCGTTGGTCGGAAAGATCTCCTGGATCCCGGCGTCGCGCTAAGGTTACGGGTGGGGAAATATAGATTGTCTGCTGGGCGTACGATGCATATCTCAACGGTGCACCGCGGGGGCGGTGGATCGTTCGAGGACGTCAACGTTGGCGGGTTCGGGGCGCCGGAAGGCCACGGGGCGCCGGAAGGCGTAGCCGTCGAGTGCCTGCCGCGGTATGGCTGGTCGGGGAGGACCGATGGTCAACGGAATCCGCGAGATCGAGCGCAAGTTCTCGGTCGAACCGACCTTTGTGCTCCCGAAGTTAGGGGAGGTCGCGGGCGTCGCCACCGCGCGCACCCGCAAGACCGTCAGTCTGGAGGCCGTCTACTACGACAGCGACGATCTCCGGCTGGCCCGTAACAAGATCACACTGCGGCGTCGGACCGGTGGAGCGGACGCCGGATGGCACCTCAAGCTGCCCGTCCGGGTGGGGGAGCGGGACGAGCTCCAGCTCCCGCTCGACGAGGGCGTGGGCGGGGTGACCCTGGGCCCGCGGTACAGCCCTCCCGCGGAGTTTGTCGATCTGGTGTCGGTCCATCTGCGCGGCGCCGAGCTGCGGCCGGTCGCCAGGCTGCGGACGCTGCGGACAGCGCGCCGGCTGCGGGGCACGGTCGGAGTCGACCTGGCCGAGGTCGTCGATGACCAGGTCTCCGCGCAGACTCTGGGGGAGAAGACGGTACTGAGCAGCTGGCGGGAGATCGAGGTCGAACTCGTCGACGGCGGGCCCGAGGTGCTCGACGAGGTCGCCGGTCTGCTCACGGCCGCGGGCGCCACCCCGGCGGTGGACTCCTCGAAGCTTGCGCGGGTCCTGGGTGAGGCGCTGGCCGCCGGCCCCGGGCCGGACGTCCCTTCGCCGCCGCGCAAGCCACGACGCAGGACGCCGGCGGGCGAGGTGGTACGGGCCTACCTGATCGAACAGGCGCGTGCTCTGCTCGCGGCCGATCCGCGGGTGCGGCTCGACGAGCCCGAGGCGGTCCACAAGATGCGCGTCGCCTGCCGTCGGGCCCGCAGCACCCTGCGGACGTTCGCGCCGCTGTTCCCGCCCGAGAGAGCGCTCTTCCTGGACGGCGAGCTGCGGGACCTCGCCGGCGCGCTCTCCGGCGCCCGCGACGCCGAGGTCCAGGCCGCTTATTTCGAGACCCGCCTGGCGGAGCTGCCCACCGAGCTGGTCGCGGGGCCCGTGCACAAGACGGTCACCGCGCACCTCGGCGCCGGCACGGCCAACGGCCGGGCGGAGGCGTTGGCCATGTTGCGCAGTGACCGGTACTTCGCCCTCGTCTCCAACCTGCTCACCCTGCTGCGGGGCCCGCTCACCCCCGCGGCGGCCCGCCCGGCCGGCAAGGCCCTTCCCGACCTGCTGCTCGGCGCCGACCGGAAGCTGGCGAAGAAGGTCCGCGCCGCGACCGCTCTGAAGGTCGGCCAGGAACGGGACGAACTGCTGCATTCCGCCCGCAAGCAGGCCAAGCGGTTGCGGTACGCGGCGGAGGCCGTCGCGCCGCTGTACGGGAATGACGCGGCGCGGCTGGTCGAGCAGGCCCAGATCGCGCAGGAGCTGCTCGGAACCCATCAGGACGCCACCGTCGCGCGCAGGCTGCTGGGGGACTGGGGAACGGCAGCGCAGGCCCAGGGCGCCCCCACCGCGTTTACTCTGGGTGTCCTGCTGGGCCTGGAGGAGTGCCGGGCACGCATGGCGGAACGAGACTTCTTCGATGCGTGGCCCGCGATCTCGGCGGCCCGGCACCGCCGCTGGATCCGCTGACCCGGGGCCGTGCCGGGTGGGCTCTGCCGTGGTCTGACCGATTACCTCCTCCGCGTCACCCATCCGTGCGCCACATCCGGGCCATCGGGCGCACGACGATCCGCCACGGGTCGGCACGCTCAGGAAATCCCTGTCAGCTCGACGGATTGCCGGACGGGACGGGTGGAGCTGCCTGCGGCCGGACCTGCTGCGTTGTTCTATGACCGGGGCATGAAGTGGACTTCCTTGCCCGGAGGACTCCCGCGAAGGCCTCCGTCCGTGTAGCGTCGTCCCTGGCCGGAGTTCGGCGGTTCGCGTCTCAACCGAGGCGCGGCGGAACAACGTCAGGGTCTCTTGCAGCTTCCTGACGTTCGGCCCGGGGCCCGCGCGGTGCGGGTCCTGACTGCACCAGCAGGGAGAACGGCACGTGGCTCAGGGCACGGTGAAGTGGTTCAACTCGGAGAAGGGCTTCGGCTTCATCTCCGTGGACGGCGGCGGTTCCGACGTCTTCGTTCACTACAGCGCGATTCAGATGGACGGTTACAAGGCACTTGAGGAGGGCCAGCGGGTCGAGTTCCAGGTGACCCAGGGTCAGAAGGGTCCGCAGGCCGACGCCGTCCGCGTCGTCTGAGCCACGAGAGACTTCAACGGCCAGCCCGCCCAAGGTCCTCCTGGGGCGGGCTGACCGCTTCTCGGCCAGTTCGGTATCCGACAGTTCGGTAGAAGGTATGTTTTTCCTGGCTGTCTCGATCATTTTCTCGAGCCGGAAAGCGCGGGGCGTTCATCGGTTCCCGCATGGCGTGGTTCTCGGCCAAAAACTTAACGCCTGATTAAAGGTACAGCTCGACTCCTCACCGGTGGAGCCGCGTAGGTCTCGCGTCAGACGTGATGTCGGTTTGGTGTGGGCCGGCTTGTCAGCCGCCGATCGCTTCGTCAGCCACGAGAAGTTCGGCGATCTGCAGGGTGTTCAACGCGGCGCCTTTGCGCAGGTTGTCCCCGCAGAGGAACAGCGCGACCTCGTGCGGGTCGTCCGGCGACTGCCGGATTCGGCCGACCCAGGTCGGGTCCGTTCCGACGACGTCGGCTGGGGTCGGGAACTCGCCAGCTGACGGATCGTCGACGACGGCGACGCCAGGAGCGTTCAGCAGCACCGTGCGCGCCTCGTCCGCCGTCACCGGCCGAGTGAAGCGGGCGTGCACCGCGACCGCGTGCGTGGTGATGACCGGCACCCGGACACAGGTAGCCGACACCCGCAGATCCGGGATACCCAGGATCTTGCGGGACTCATTGCGGACCTTGAACTCCTCCGAGGACCAGCCACCGTCCTTCAGTGAACCGGCCCAGGGCACGACGTTGAGCGCCAGCGGCGCCGGGAACGGGCCGAGGCCGTCCTCACCGATGGCCTTACGCACGTCACCGGCGGTCCGCCCCAGCTCGCGGGTGCCACCGACGACGGTGAGCTGGTCGTAGAGGGCGTCGATGCCGGCCTGCCCGGCACCGCTCGCGGCCTGGTAGGAGGCCGCGAACATCGACTCCAGCCCGAACGCCCGGTGCAGGGCGCCGACCGCGACGATCATCGACAGGGTGGTGCAGTTCGGGTTCGCGATGATGCCCCGCGGCCGCGCGGGAATCTGGTCGGCGTTCACCTCCGGCACGACCAGCGGCACGTCGGCGTCCAGCCGGAACGCGCCGGAGTTGTCGACCGCGACCGCGCCGTGGGCCGCCGCCACCGGTGCCCACCGGGCGGAGACCTCGTCGGGAACATCGAACACGGCCACGTCCACGCCGTCGAAGACCTCCGGTGCCAAGGCCTGGACGACGACGCCCGCGCCGCGCACCCGTACCGTCCGCCCCGCCGATCGGGCCGAGGCGATCGGCCGGATCTCTCCCCAGATGCCGGGGCGTTCGTCGAGCAGCGACAGCATCACCGTGCCGACCGCGCCGGTCGCTCCCACCACTGCGAGCGTCGGTCGCCGGCCCGCCTCGTTACTCGTCACGATCCATCCTCCTGATTCGCCACTGTGCCGCCGCGGCGTGTCCAGCTGCCGCGCTGTGCCGCCGTCTCGAGGACCTGCGACGTCGCCAACGTCATCGTCCGGTTCCCGCGTACACGATCGCCCCGCCGTCCGGGTCACCCAGGTCGAAGGCGCCGTGCACGGCCCGCACGGCGAGCGGGAGGTCGGTGTCGCGCACCACCACTGAGATGCGAATCTCAGAGGTGGAGATGATCTCGATGTTGACCCCTGCGTCGGCGAGGGAGCCGAAGAACCGGGCGGACACCCCCGGGTGTGACTTCATCCCCGCGCCGATCAGCGACAGCTTGCCGATGTGGTCGTCGTAGAGGGTGCGCTCGAAGCCAATCTCGCTCTGGACCTTCGTGAGCGCGGTGAGCGCGGTACGTCCATCCGCCTTGGGCAGGGTGAACGAGATGTCCGTCCGCCCCGACCCGGCGACCGAGCCGACCTGAACGATCATGTCCAGGTTGACGTCGGTCTCCGCCACGGCCCGGAACACGGCCGCCGCCACCCCGGGCTTGTCCGGGCATCCGACGACCGTCACCTTCGCCTCGCTGAGGTCGTGCGCGACCCCACGGATGATGGCCTGTTCCACGAGCTGTTCCTCCGGAATCTCGGTGACCCACGTGCCCGGCTTCGCCGAGAAGGACGATCGGACATGCACGGGGACGCTGTAACGGCGGGCGTACTCGACGCACCTCAGCATGAGGACCTTCGCGCCGCAGGCCGCCATCTCCAGCATCTCCTCATAGGAGATCGTGTCGATGCGGCGGGCGTCGGGGACGATGCGCGGGTCTGCGGTGAACACGCCGTCCACATCGGTGTAGATCTCGCAGGCGTCCGCTCCCAGCGCGGCAGCGAGCGCCACCGCGGTCGTGTCCGAGCCGCCTCGACCGAGCGTGGTGATGTCCTTCGTGTCCTGGCTCACACCCTGGAAGCCCGCGACGATCGCGATCGCGCCGGAGTCCAGGGCGGTGCGGATCCGCCCGGGGGTAACGTCGATGATGCGCGCCTTGCCGTGCACCGAATCAGTGATGACTCCGGCCTGGGAGCCGGTGAACGAGCGGGCCTCGGCGCCGAGAGTGGTGATCGCCATGGCCAGCAGCGCCATCGAGATCCGCTCACCGGCGGTGAGCAGCATGTCGAGCTCCCGGGCGGGCGGAAGCGGCGAGACCTGTTCGGCCAGATCGAGAAGTTCGTCGGTGGTGTCACCCATCGCGCTGACCACCACGACGACGTCGTTGCCGGCCCGCCGGTTCTCCACGATTCGCTCAGCGACTCGTTTGATGCGGTCCGCGTCGGCAACGGAGGACCCACCGAACTTCGCGACCAAGAGCGCCATGGCAGCCAGGTTACCGAGCGCGGCCGCTAACCGAGTGCGGTCGCCCGGTGGCCTTGCCTGGCGGTTCGTGCCGGGATCTGGTCCGGTGTCCCTTTTCCGCCGCCGGGACGATGTCGCCCCGGCGACGGGGTGCTGGGCGTATTCCTTCCGGTGTGCCAGGGTGATGACATCCGCACCACGGCTCACCCGCACGACCGGCTCACCCGCACGACCGGCTCACCCGTACGACCGGCTTACCCGTACGACCGGCTTACCCGGACGACCGACTGCGACGCACGCGGTCCACGCGATGGTCCCCGACGCCGAGGACCAGCTCAGGAAGGACGATCCTCAATGGCAGTCAGCCTTGCCAAGGGCGGCAACGTCAGCCTCACGAAGCAGGCCGCCGAGGCCGGCACCCCCCAGCTCACCGCGTTGAACGTCGGGCTCGGATGGGACGCCCGCACGACCACCGGGACCGATTTCGACCTGGACGCCTCTGCCATCGGCGTCCGGGCGGACGGCAAGGTCCTCAACGACGGCTACTTCGTCTTCTTCAACAACCTCGCGTCCCCCGAGGGGGCGATCACGCTCACCGGTGACAACCTGACCGGGCAGGGCGAGGGGGACGACGAGTCCGTTATCGTCAACCTTGCGTTGGTTCCAGCCGACATTGACCGGATTATCGTTCCGGTTTCCATCTACGACGCGGTGAACCGGAACCAGAACTTCGGCCAGGTGCGCAACGCCTACATCCGCGTGGTCGACCAGGGTGGAAACGAGCTGGTCCGCTACGATTTGTCCGAGGACTACTCCACCGAAACCGTCGTCATCTTCGGCGAGGTCTACCGCAACGGCGCCGACTGGAAGTTCCGCGCCGTCGGCCAGGGTCACAACGACCTCGGTGGTCTGGCACGCGATCATGGCGTCAACATCTGAGCTACCCGAGCGGGTGCGTGCCTGGCAATGCGTGCCTGGCAAGTAGCCGCTCCCGGGCCGATGAGCACCCGCCCGCTGCGCCCGGCCGAGCTGCCCGTGCCCCGGCCAGGGCCGGGCCAGGTTCGGGTCCACGTCGACGCCTGCGGAGTCTGCCGTACCGACCTGCACCTCGCAGAGGGTGATCTCCCGCCGCACCGACCGCGCACCGTGCCCGGACATGAGGTCGTCGGACGGGTCGACGCAGTCGGCGAGGGGGTGAGCGGCGTGCGGACCGGGGACCGGCTGGGTATCGCCTGGCTGGCCTCGACCGACGGGACCTGCGGGTACTGTCGGCGCGGAGCGGAGAACCTCTGCCCGGCCTCGACCTACACCGGATGGGATGTCGACGGCGGCTACGCCGAGTACGCCTGCGTGCGCGCCGACTATGCCTACCGGCTGCCCGACGGCTACAGCGACGCGGAGCTTGCCCCGCTGCTGTGCGCCGGCATCGTCGGCCACCGGGCGCTGCGCCGGGCGGAGCTGCCGCCCGGCGGGCGGCTCGGCATCTATGGGTTCGGCGCGTCCGCTCATCTCGCCGCCCAGGTGGCGATCGCCCAGGGCGCCACCGTCCACGTGATGACGCGCTCGGCGCGGGCCCGCGAGCTCGCTCTGGAACTCGGCGCCGCCTCGGCGGGCGAGGCATATGCCGCACCGCCCGAGCCGCTGGACGCGGCCGTGCTCTTCGCCCCGGTGGGTGACCTGGTGCCGGTGGCGCTCGCCGCGCTCGACCGCGGCGGCACGCTGTCCATCGCGGGCATCCACCTCAGCGACATCCCGCCGCTCGTCTACTCCGACCATCTGTTTCAGGAACGGTCCGTCCGCAGCACGACCGCCAACACTCGCACCGACGGTGAGGAGTTCCTGGCGATCGCCGCCGAGCACCGGCTTGCGGTGACCGTGTCGCCCTACCCGCTGTCCGCGGCCGACCGGGCCCTCGCCGACCTCGTCGCCGACCGGGTCACCGGCGCGGCCGTGCTGCTGCCCTGACCGTTTTGCCTGTCCTGCCGGTGCCGGACCGTCCTGCCGGTGCCGGACCTTCCGGATCTGGTTCGTAGATCCGGGAGGGACCGGGATCCGGGAGGGACCGGGGGGTTCGGCGACCTCGCCGGGAGAGGCGCGCTGAGCTTCCGCGTTCAGTCGCCGCGGGTCGCGAGTCGGCGCAGGAGCAGGGTGCCCGCGGTGGTCAGTACGGCGGCCGTCGCAATCTCGCGCGGCAGGCGGTGCCGGGCCTCGTTCTGGATCGCTTCGTGGAAACGGTCGAACCGGCTCGGCCAGGGACTCACCCCGACGAAGTACCGGCCCACCTTGTCGGTGTCCGGTAGGCAGGCACCGGTCATGCCGGCGAGGACGGCGAGTCGGCGCCCGGCGGGGGCGGACGCCGTCAACAAGGCCATGGCCGCGAGCCCTGCCACGCCGTCCTTGCGTGCGATCGGCAGCCACTCCGGCTCGGTGTTCGGACCCGTTCCCCAGTGGGGCAACGCGTCCATGACCAGGTGCGAGACGAAGCCGGCGGCGAGGGCGGACATCGGATGCCGGATCGCCATGCCCACGAAAGCGCCCGCCCCGACGTGTGAGCTGATGATCATATTTCAGGACCTCCTGGTGGCAGACGGACGGCAGAGCGTTCGCCGGGTACCTCCTACCCTGACGTCCCGGTTGGAGGATGCGTACCGCGGGGTGATGGTGGAGCCTTCCGGTGATCACCATCAGTGGTCGCCTGGTGGTCTCCGTGTTTGGGGGGCGCGGGTACCACCGCTCCCGGGATCGGATCCGGGCGTCCGATGCTCGCGCGAAGGTGCGCGCGGACGCCGTCCCACCTTCTCTGAATGCTCTTGCTGCCGCCCGTCTCGATGCGTTCGTCGATGCTCCGGCCGATTCCCACGCCGACGCGCGAGCCGACGAATTCATCGGATGCCCGCGCAGATGCTCGGGCGAATGCGCATCATGGGTAGATCGGTGCGCCTCGTAGCATCTGGCCGCGTAGCGGAGCGACTCGGCGGCAATCCATGGATGAAGGGTTGCTGTATCGTAAGGGAGATAACTTAGAGTGATCAATTTTGAGGTTTGGGTGGCGTGGGTGCGAGAAGCTACCGGGATGTCCTCCGGTGAGGACGGCGGTTCGCCGGGCGGTCCGGGGTACCGCGGCGGCGTGGGTCCGGGGCGTCGCGGCGCCGGAGACCTGAGCGGTGTGGATGGATAGGCGCGTCCGTGATCTACGCATATGCCACCCACCAGCCGTCTGCGACCTGGCCACGCCGGTGCCGTCGGGGCTGGTCGTCTCCGTCGCGTGGCGGCTGGAAGGGGCCGGGCGGATCATCGGCGGCATGGTGCCCCGCGGCCGTCCCGGGGCTGGCCCGCAGGGTAAACGGGTCCTGCACGGCGAGGGGATCTGGGCGGCCGAGATGTATCCGCGGGACCGGGAGATCTCGGCGGAGGCCGACCTCGTCGAGCCGGGTTCGGCGGCTCGGCCGGTCCGGCTGGTGGTGCATGGCTCCGACCGTGACATCATCGGCTATCTGGATCAGCCCCGCCTGCCGGCCACCCGACTCGCCCGGCTCACGACCGGGCTGCGTCGGGACGCCCGTCAGGTCAGGGTCCGGGCGGCCGGGCGGGTCTGGTGGATACGGGCGACGAATGTCTTCGGAGTACAGGTCGTCCGGGATCCCGAGGTACGGATCTACCGCACCAGAGGATTACACGCCGTGTTCAGCGCCGAGGCCGACCATCTTGACGTCAGCGTGGTCCTGCTGACCCTGGCCTCGATTCCCAGCTCGGCCTACGCCCCCATCCTGGGGTTCTAGCGGCCGCAGCGGCCCCGGCGAACCCGACGCGGGACCGGCGGCGGGCCAGCGGAGCCGGGGTGGCTTCGGGGCGGGACCGGTGACAGCAGGCCGGGGTGTCAGGCGCTGACGACGCGGCGTCCCTCGAAGGCGCGTCCCAGGGTCACTTCGTCCGCCCATTCGAGGTCACCGCCCATGGGCAGGCCGCTGGCGAGGCGGGTGACCTTCAGGCCCATCGGAGCGATCTGCCGGGCCAGGTAGGACGCGGTGACCTCACCCTCGGTATTCGGATCGGTGGCGAGGATCAGTTCGGTCACCGTGCCGTCCGCCAGGCGGGCGACGAGCTCCCGGATGTGCAGGTCGTCGGGACCGACACCGCCGATGGGATTGATCGCGCCCCCGAGCACGTGGTACCGCCCCCGGAACTCGCGGGTGCGTTCGATCGCCACGACGTCCTTGGGTTCCTCGACCACACAGATCGAGCTCGGATCGCGGCGGGGATCGGCGCAGATCCGACACAGTTCCGACTGCGCCACGTTGAAGCAGCTCCGACAGAACTGGACCTTCTCCTTGACCTCGGTCAGGGCGGTGGCCAGCCTGCGGACGTCCACGGGGTCGGCGGCCAGCAGATGAAACGCGATCCGCTGGGCACTTTTGGGACCGATGCCGGGCAGCCGCCCGAGCTCGTCGATCAGATCCTGGACGATGCCCTCGTACACCGGTGCCGCCGGTTGTCAGTCGAGCCCGGGAAGGCCCGGACCGCCCGGAAGGGGGCCTCCGAGGCCGCCACCGGACAGCAGGCTGCCGAGTCCGCCGAGGCCGCCGGCGCCGCCCGGACCTGCCGGGCCGCCCGCGCCGAGGCCACCGGTGATCGCGCCCATCCGGTCGGCGACGAGCTTGTGGGCGTTCGTGGTCGCGTCACGGACCGCCGCGAGGATCAGATCCGCGAGCGTCTCGGTGTCCTCAGGGTCGACCGCCTCGGGGCTGATCGTCAGATTGACTAGTTCCCCGCCGCCGTTGACGGTGGCGCGGACCAAGCCGCCGCCGGCCGTCCCGTCCACCCGGGCGGTGGCGAGGTCCTCCTGGGTGGCGAGGATCGCGGCCTGCATCTTCTGCGCCTGTTCGAAGAGTTGCCCCAGCGCCCCGCCCCCGGCGGAGGCCCCACTCCCGGCGCGGTCCTGCGGGTTAGACATGTCGATGAGCCTACGTCTCCTTCAGCCGGACGAGATCTGTTCGATGATCGTGGCACCCAGTCCGCTCCGCAGCAGGGACACGGCGGCCTCCTCGCCCCCGCGAGCCCCGCCGGGACCGGACGGGACGTCCTCGTCGTCGAGGGACGGCTCGTCCTCACGCTGCGGACCCGGCTCGTCCCCGGCGGGGGGTGCACTGGCAGCGGCGGCGACCCCGTTCGCCGATCCGGGCGACGAGCCGTCCCGGCCCGCGGCGGACCAGGGCCTGTCGCCCCCGGGGCCGGGGCCGCCATCGGGGCCGGGGCCGCCATCGGGACCAGAGCCCAGGCCGGCGGGACCGTGCCCGGTGCCGGGGGAGTCGCCGTTGCCGCCGGGGCCGCGGCCTGTCGTGCCGCCTTCGGTTCCGTCGGTGGAGCCGCCGTAGCCGTTCCCGGTGTCGGGGGACAACCCCGCCGGTCCGGCGGGCCGTGCCGGTGCTGGTGCTGGTGAGCGGGATGCTCCCGCCTGGCCGGTGGGCCTGGGGGCTCCGCCCGACCCGGCGAACCCCGAGGCCTCGGAGGGACCGGGCGGGCCGGCCGGCCAGCCGGCGCCCGGCCGATGCTCCTGCTCCCCGGGGCCGACGGCGGGAGGGGGGGCGGCGGGATGGCCGGAGTAGCCACCGCCGCCCGGACCGGGACCCGCTCGGGGCCGCCCGCCGCCGCGACCAGATCCGCCCGCGGGAGCGACGGTGACCCGCCAGGTCCCGCCGAGTCTTTCAGCCAGCACGGCACAGAACAGCTCGGCGTTGTTCCCCTGCCCGAACATCCGGCCCATCGTCGGGGTGGCGAAGGCCAGCACGACCTCGTCGCCTCGAACGTCGGCAACGGTCGCGTGATCCTTCAGGATCGCATGCGTCTTCCGGCTGCGGCGGCCGGCGAGCACGAGAACCTCATCCCACAGCATCCGCAGACCGGCGGCGTCGATCCGCCAGGTCCCCGGAGTGCCTGCCATGCCCGGAACACCTGCCGGGCCCGAGGGGCGATCACCCGACGTGAACGCGGGACCCGGCGAACCAGGCTGGGGGCCCGCCGCCGGTCGAGACACCGGTCCGCTCCGAGCGGGTGCCCGGATTGCCAGCGGCATGGGCTCCGGGTCCGCGGCGGGCGGGTGGACCGGCGCGGGAGCCCGGCCGGCCGGCAGCGGGGACGGGGGGCCCGGCTCCGGTTCTTCCCCGCCGAGCACGGCCCGCCGTTCCAGCCGCTCCAACCGGGTGAGCAGCGCGGCCGGGTCGGTCGACGCCGTGGGCAGCAACGCACGGGCCAGGATCAGTTCCAGTATCAGCCGTGGGCTCGCCGTCCCCCGCATCTCGACCAGGCCGTTGTGTAGGACGTCCGCCGTCCGGGACAGCTCGGCGGGGCCCATCCGGGTGGTCTGCGCCCGCATCCGGTCGATCTGGTCGGGGGAGAAGGATTCCAGCAGGCCGCGGGCGTCCGCGTCCGGAACGGCCGCCATCACGATCAGGTCGCGGAACCGGTCGAGGAGATCGGTCGCGAACCGGCGCGGGTCGTGACCGGCGGAGACGACCTTGTCGACCACGGTGAACAGGGCCGCGCCGTCGCGGTCGGCCAGCGCGTCGACGGTCTCGTCCAGCAGGACGCCGTCGGTCATGCCGAGCAGCGCCACCGCCCGGTCGTAGCGCAGGCCGTCGTCGTCCGCGCCGGCCAGCAGCTGGTCGAGAACGGACAGCGAGTCGCGGACCGATCCGGCGCCCGCCCGCACGATCAGCGGCAACACGGCCGGATCGACGGCGACCCCCTCCCGGGCGCAGACCGACGCCAGATGTTCGCGCAGCACGCCCGGCGGAACCAGCCGGAAGGCATAGTGGTGCGTCCGGGACCGGATGGTTGGGATGACCTTGTCCGGTTCGGTGGTGGCGAAGACGAACTTGAGGTACGGCGGGGGCTCCTCGACGACCTTCAGCAGCGCGTTGAACGCTGCCGCGGTCACCATGTGCGCCTCGTCCACCACGAAGACCTTGAACCGGGCCGACGCGGGGGCGAAGAACGCCCGCTCGCGCAGATCGCGGGCGTCGTCGACGAGACCGTGCGACGCGGCGTCGATCTCCGTGACGTCCATTGAGGCGCCCGTCCGGATGCCCACGCACTCGTCGCACACCCCGCAGGGTTCAGGGGTCGGGCCCTGGATGCAGTTCAGCGAGGCGGCGAGGATCCGGGCGGAGGAGGTCTTGCCGCAACCCCGGGGGCCGCTGAAGAGATAGGCGTGGTGCAGGCGGCCGGTGCGCAGGGCCTTGCGCAGCGCGTCGGTCACGTGCTCCTGGCCGACGACCTGGGCGAACGTCGCGGGACGGTACCGGTTGTACAACGCTGTGCTCACTGGCCTGCTCCGCGTGCTCGACGAGACGATCGGCGAAACGAGAGGACCCCCCGCACACCCGCCAGAGCCCGCTTACCCTTGCTGCCTTCCGGCCCTGGGGGGGTTCACGAGGGTAACGCCGCACGAGGGGTCTGCTGTGCAGTCTAGCTCGTGCTGGACGATCATGAATCCCGAGGTTTGCCGGGCGGCGCGGCGGCAGGCCCGGTGCCTGACCCCGCAACGATCAGATAGTCTCATCCACGGAGGATTCGCCTAGTGGCCTAGGGCGCACGCTTGGAAAGCGTGTTGGGGGCAACCCCTCGCGAGTTCGAATCTCGCATCCTCCGCAACGATCTTCGTGGCCTTCCCGCCTCGTACAGCCTTCTGACCAGGCTTAACGCTATGGGCCCCGATCTCTCTCGACGCTTCTCCCGTCTCGGTGAGGACATGGTGCGGACGCCGCGTCGTGCGAGGCACCGCGGTCGCCACCGTCTCGGCCGTACGCTGGCCCGCGGAGCGCAGCGGGTGGGCGTACAGGGCACCCATGATCGACGGTGAGGAGTACCCGAGCCGCTTCGACGCGAGAGCGATGTCGATGATCTCGTCGAGCTGGCTGGAGGCCGACGAGTGACGAAGGCCGTGCGGCGAGAAATTGCCAAGACCTGGCGAGAGTCTCGGTGATCTTGTTGACCGCAACATGAAGAGGCCGCGGCGTCGATGACGGATCACAGCGAGCAT
>NZ_CDXDOR010000025.1:25845-46163 GCF_978021225.1 Frankia sp. CeTa3Moorea
TGGCAGGTCTCCTCGGCTAACCAGAGCACGATCGAACTACGTCAGTCCGGTCAGGATGCCATGACCCGTTCACCGGGCGTCGGCCCGGCCTCCCTACTTGTAGCCGCGGACGAAGAGTCTCACGGCGGACCGTAGCGCAGCGTCGAGTTCCGGGCTGTCGAGCGCAGGTGGATTGTGGACGGTGAACGTGCCGAGCTCGGTCATCTCCCAGACGGTTCCTTCGAACCGCTGGTTTTCTATGGAGTACTGGGACCGGCTCGACTGCGACGATGATCCCGACGACGACTGACCGGGGGGCGGTGTGGTAATGACGTCGGCGTCGGCTGGGGCGCCGGGCGATCTGGACGTCCTGATACCCACCCGCGGGCGGCCCGCGGCGCTGGCCGTGACGCTCGCCGGCCTGGCAGCGCAGACCGCAACCGGATTCCGCGTCGTCATCTCGGACCAGACACCGGGACCGGCAGCGTGCGACACCCCCGAGGTCCAGGGGGTGCTGCGGCTGCTACGAGCGCGGGGCAGCGCCGTCGAGGTGCACCGGGGGCGGACGTGGCGGGGCATGGCGGAGCAGCGCCAGTTCCTGCTCGACGCGTCCCGCGGCCGATATGTGCTCTACCTCGACGACGATGTGCTCTGCGAGCCGGCCCTCGTGGACCGGCTGCTCGCCGCCATCCGCACCCTGCGCTGCGGCTTCGTCGGCACCCCACCGCAGGGGCTGAGCCACGTCACGGACGTGCGGCCGCACGAGCAGAAACCCTTCGAGACCGTCACCGACGCCGCGGACGTCCGGCCGGAGCGGGTGCGCAAGGGCACTCCCGGCTGGGAACGCTGGCGGTTGCACAACGCGGCGAACCTCACCCACATCACCGCCGGCCTCGCCCGTCGCGGCCGGCTGCCGGCGGGTGGCTGGCTCGCCTACCGGGTGGCTTGGATCGGGGGCTGCGTCCTGTACGACCGGCATGAACTGGTCATGGCGGGCGGGTTCGAATTCTGGCCCAGACTGCCCCCCGACCACCGCGGCGAGGACGTGGTGGCCCAGCTGCGGGTGATGGAGCGGGCCGGCGGGGTCGGCGTGCTGCCGGCGGGCGCCGTCCACCTGGAACTGCCGACGACGCTCCCCAACCGTCGCGTGGATGCCTACACCGAGATCATTGAATCCGACGACCAGGCCGACCAGGCCGACCAGGCAGGCGGCGGGCGGCTGCCACGACCGCCCTGAGGCTCCGCCGGTGCAGAAGTCACGGCGAGTGACCTGTGCCGGGTCGACCGGTGCCGCTGTGGGCCGTAGGCTGCGGCGGGCCGCGGGCCGTGGGAGACCACGTTGTGCTGGGTGTTTCCGCTTCCGGCGGGCAGCCGCCCCGGCTAGCGTCCAGCGAGTGTGCAGTCGGGCCGGCAGACGGGGCATGACCATGGCAGACGGGGCGTGACCATGGACGATGACCCGTTTCTCGACTGCCCATGGACGGATCATGGTCATGGGAGGCGGGCGACATCCCGAAGCGCAGGTGCGGCATGGGCGACGAGTCCGATCGACGGCGGTTCCTCCGGCTGGCGGCGGGGGCATCCCTGCCACCCGGGCTGTTCATGGTCCGGAGCGGGCGAGTGACCCCGCGAGTGATCGCGTCCGAGGACGTCCTGAACCACATCGACGTCCGCATCCAGCAGATCACCGGGGCGTACGAGCGGACCCCGATCGGCGCGACGAGCGTGTACCTACGCCGGCATCTGCCGGCCGTCCGCTCCCTGCTCGCCGAGGGCGGGCACCCGACCGCCGTCGACGCCCGCCTGCACCGTGCCGCCGGCCGCCTGGCCGCCCTGTGGGCCACCACCCGCCACGACCTCGGTGACATCCCCGGGGCGACGGCCGCGTTCGCCGAGGCGTTCGGCCACGCCGAGGAGGCGCGGGACCGGGCACTGCAGTGCTGGGTTCGGCTGTGGCAGAGCTCCCTGGCCCGCAAGTCCGGCCGCCTGGCCTCCGCCCTCGCGCTGGCCCGCGCCGCCACGTCCCACGTCGGTGCGGGCTCGCCGGCCGCCAGCCGCGCCGCGGCGATAGAGGCCCGTACCCTGGGCGCGCTCGGTGAACGGGCGGGCGTGCACGAAGCGATCAACCGTGCCTGGCGCATCCAGGGGACGCTGAGCCGCGCGCAGTCGGGCAACCCCGGGTTCTCGATCGACACCCTGCATATGCTGACGCTCGCTGAACTGTCTGCGGCGGCGTACGTCGAACTCGGCCAACCGGACGCGGCCTCGGTCTATACCGACGCCTCGGTGCACCATCTCGACGTCGCCGGGGCGACCGGCCTGCGGTCGATGGCGAGGATCGCCGCGGCTACAGCGGCCCTGCACCGCCACCACGTCGACGAGGCCGAAGCGCTCGTCACCGAGGCACTGGACATCTCCGAGCACCGGCCGAACGCCGTGATGGTCACGCGGACCCACCGGTTCCTCACGGACGCCCGGCGGATCGCCGGGCGGCGCCAGGGCACGAACAACATCGCCGAACGCCTCGACACCTGGACGTTGCCGTCGTTGCCGTCGTTGCCGTCGTAGCCGCCGGTGCCGCCGGTGCCGTCGGCGGTCACCCGGCGCAGGTGTCCTGGTAGGGCAGGCCGGGAATGTGAAAGCTCCACGCCGACTGGTCGAGCCCGCCCTGGGCCTCGTGGCAGGCGTACTCGACGACGCCGTTGCGGCGGAACGCGTCGACCGCGGCGAGCCGCCACAGCCGGACGGTGCCATCGTTGCCGCCGGAGGCCAGCGTCCCGCCGTCCGGGGAAAACGCCAGCGACAGGACGGAGCGGGTGTGCCCGGTCAGCGGCTGCCCGATCTGCCGCGGCGGGGTGACGCTGGTGTCCCAGAGCCATACCCTCCGGCCAGATCCGACCGCGGCCAGGACCTGCCCGTGCGGGGAGAAGGCCACGGCCCGGACCGGTCCGGGGTCGGCGAGAAGGAGGCTGGGCGGCCGGGGCCGATCCGGGGCGGTGACATCCGCCAGCATGATCGATCCGTTCTGGCCGGTGGCTCTGAGGCGCCCGTCCGGGGAGAATGCCTCCCACGGCGTGGGGGGGACCGCGGCGGCATTCACGCGCTCCCGCGCTTGTGGCCGGTCCGGGTCGGCGATGTCCCACCGCAGCACTGTCCCGTCGACGCCGGTCGCGTCGAGGTTCCGGCCGTCCGGCGAGAACGTCACCGACGTGATCCCGCTGCGCTGGCCGGTGAGGGGCGGGTCGATCCGACGAGGTTGACCCTCCGTCACATCCCACAGCACGACCGTTGCGTTCGCGCCGCCGACGGCCAGGAGGCGCCCGTCCGGGGAGAACGTCACCGAGGTGACGGGATCGCCGCGGCTGGCGAGCGCGGTCGGGTCCTCGACGAGAGTCTGCAGCAGGTTCGCCTGGCTGCCGGCCTCACTACCGGCCTCACCACCGGTACCGGAGTCGATGTTCTCGGCGGCGATGGCGAGTCGTAACGCGCGCACCCGGTCCGTCGCCCGCGCGGCGTCGGCGTTGGCGAGCAGGGTATGAGTGATCAGGGCGTGCCGCGCCCGTTCGGTGGTGCGCTGCGCCCGTTCCGCGGTGCGCTGCGCCTGCCGGGCGGTGAGGGACTGCCAGGTGGCGATCGCGGCACCGGCGACACTGAAGACGAGGAGCACGGAAAGGACGGTGATGACCTGCCGGCGGCGTTGACGTTCGTGACGTTCCCGGCGGCGGGCCGCCTCGACGCGCGCACGTTCCTGGCGACGGGCTTCCTCGATCCGCTGGTCGCACGCGTCGATGAACCTCCGCCCGGCCGGTTTGAGATGGACCACCGGCTCCTCACCGGCGCGGAAACGCTCATAGGACTGCCACAGCGTCGTGATGGCGGTGGTCAGCCGGTCCTCGTCCCAGAGCGGGCCGTCGTTGTGCTCCCACTCGGCGGCGGCGCGCTCGACCTTGCCCTCACTGAGCAGGGCGGCTTCCCGTTCCCGGATGACGGCATCCAGTGGCTTCCAGGCGGTCAGCAACGCCTCGTGGACGACCCCGACGGCGGTCCCCAGGCTGTCGCTGGGGGTGGACAGCAGCCGTTGGTTCACGAAGACCTGGAAGGTTCTCCGCAACGCGTCGGACGGCAGGTCCTTGAGGTCGATGCGTCGGCGGGTCCGCCGACCGGCCTCGTCGAGCGTGGCGAGCTCGGCCAGGCCGACCAGGATCTCCTCCCGGCCCAGCCCGCTCGTCTCCACGGCGTCGTCGAGGACGGCGTCGGCGCGGCGGGCCAGCGCCCCCTGCACGCCACCCAGCTCGTGGTACCGGTCCATCGACAGGGTGCCGCCGCGGGTCTGGTCCTTGGCCAGCTCATGGAGCGTGAACGCCAGCAGCGGCAGTGCCTCGCCGTCCTCGGTGTCCGCGACCATCTTGGCGACCAGCTCCGGCTCCACCTGCAGGCCGGCTACCCGGGCCGGCTCGGTGATGACGACCGGCAGCATGTCCCGGGCCAGCGGGCGGAGGGGGAAGACGTGCAGGTTGACCCCGCCCTGTTCGGGGGGGCCGCTCAGTTCGGGCAGGGCGAAGACCTGGTCCTGGAACTCGGAGCGAAGCGCCATGACCACCCGCACGGGACCGGTGACCCCATGCCGCAACAGGGTCGCCAACCGGGCCCGTTCCTCTTCGTCCGATCGGGTGAACAGCTCCTCGCCCTGATCGATGATCAGTAGCAGCAGTCTGTCCCGCGCCGGGCCGGAGCCGGCCGTCAGAAGTTCTTCGGCCAGCCCCATCAGGGCCAGGTCGTCCTCCCTGAGCTGCCGGTCGATGTCGGTGACCGCCCACTGCTGGCCGACGCGCCTCGCAGCCTGGGTCAGGGTGTGGGCGAGCTTGCGGACCGGGTCCCGGCCCGGCCAGAAGGGGTCGGCCACCTCCCAGCCGGGCTCGCCCGCCAGCCGGGCCGGCAAGCCGGCGGTGACCAGCGACGACTTGCCGCACCCGGAGGCACCGACCACCAGTAGCAGACGCTGTTCACCGAGGGAGCGTAGCCGGTGGGTGAGCCGCCGCAGCTCGTTGCCGCGCCCATAGAACACCTTGGCCATGTCCCGGGTGAACGGCCGCAGACCCGGGAACGGGGACCGGTCGTCCGCCCAGCCCAGCCCGCCGGCGGCCTCGACGCGCCGCAGCCCAACGTTCAGGTTGTCGGCCCATCGCGGATTTTCGTGCAGGTGAACGTGCTGCCGGTCCTCCAGGAGCGGGGAGGTGACCGTCGGCTCCACGCGCAGCGGCAGCAACAGGCTGCCGACCTCGTAGGCGATTCCCAGTTCGTAGGCGCACCACGGGGAGGCGTTGTAGGCGTTGGTGATGACACAGACCACGGCGTCGGCGGCTCGCAGCTCGCGGTGCAACCGATCCTTCCACATGTCGCCGGGCTGGACGCCCACCCGGATGTCCTGAGCGAGGAACACCCGGTGGCCAAGAAGGGTCAGTGCCTGATGAACCTCGTCGGCCAGCTCCGCGTCGGTGCCCGCATGGCTGACGAAAACTCGTGCCACCATCGCCCCCGGGATTCGCCGTGCACATCCTCAGGAACATTCTAGGCGCCGACGCCCTCGCCGCCCTTGTCGCCGAACGGGTGCGATGAGGGCGACTGTGAAAGCACGGTCCAAACGCCGGGTCGCGTGAAGATTGCCCCGCGGTACGACACGTGTCCATCGCGCTGTTGTAGGACGCGTCGGCTTGTCCGGCGGTCCGGTTGCACGCCTGGGACCACTTCATGGCATGCTCGGTTTCGATGACATGAGGATGTGTCGGCCGCTCGTCCCCCGGGACGGCGGGTCTGGGCACCTTCCGCGGCGTCCATGGGGTATATGGATGGACGCCCGGGCATGTCGTCCCGTAGGCCGGGTCCTCATCGTGGAGGTTTGTTGTGAAGCGTGTCGGAGCAATTGTTCTGTTGGTTGCCCTGATTGGTGGCGGGTTCCTCTTCCGTCGTCAGCGCGGCAAGCAGGACGCGTAGCCTCGCGTCGTCCCCCGGGTCGCGGGAGATCACCCCGACCCGGGCGGCTTGTGACGGTCCGCGACGATCCGGTGTGAACTCGGGGTTGACCCGGAAACGCCGATGTTGCGGCGGGGTGAGCTACCCGATGTCCGGGCATGGCCGACCCTAGACTCCGCCTGTGCATCGGTTTGACGGGCAGACTGCCGATCTCGTCCGCGCGATCTGTGACTTTGCTCGCGTCCGGCTCGGATTCGATCCGGTACCGCTGGACGCGCCATTGTCACGGGACGAGTTGGCGGCAGCGGTGGGATCCACGATCACCGCCGAGGGCATCGGTGGCCGTCGTGTCCTCGAGGTGTTCGACGAGAAGCTGTCCCGCGCCTGCATCTCGACGGATCATCCCCGCAATCTCGCTTTCATCCCGGCCGCCCCGACCAAGGCGGCTGTGTTGTTCGATCTGGTGGTCGGGGCATCGTCCATCTACGCGGGCAGCTGGATGGAGGGCGCGGGCGCGGTCTTCGCGGAGAACGAGGCGCTGCGATGGCTGTCGGACCTCGCGGGCTTCCCCGCCTGCGCCGGTGGGCTGTTCGTACCGGGGGGCACCGTCGGCAACCTGTCGGCGCTGGCCGCCGCCCGGCATGCCGCCCGGAGTCGGTTGACCGCCGCCGGTCGGCCGACTCCACCGCGATGGCGGTTCGTCTGCGGTGCCGAGGCGCACTCCTCCCTCTACCAGGCCGCCACGGTGCTCGACGCCGAGGTCGTCGTCGTGCCGACGGATGACGCCGGACGGCTGACCGGCCCGCTGTTGGCCGAGGCGTTGGACCGGCTCGCCGAGCAGGGCGGCGCCGAGGCCGTCGACGGCGTGTTCGCGGTGGTGGCGACTGCCGGGACCACTCAGTTCGGCACCGTCGACGACATCCGCGGGGTGGTGGACGTCTGTCAGGCCCGCGGGCTGTGGGTGCATGTGGACGGCGCCTACGGGCTGGCCGCGCTCGCCGCCGCATCGACCCGCTCTCTCTTCGACGGGATCGCCGAGACCGACTCGTTCATCGTCGATCCACACAAGTGGCTGTTCGCGCCGTTCGACGCCTGCGCGCTGGTGTATCGCGATCCGGCGGTGGCCCGGGCGGCGCACGGCCCGCAGCGGGCCGGCTACCTCGAGGTCCTGGATTCGGCGGGGGCCTGGAACCCGTCGGACTATGCCATCGGGCTGTCCCGGCGGGCCCGCGGGCTGCCGTTCTGGTTCTCGCTGGCGACGCATGGCACCTTGGCCTACGGCCAGGCCATTGAGTCCACGCTGGCGACCGCCCGGGCGGCCGTGCTCCAGATCGCCGCGCTGCCTCACCTCGAGCTGGTGCGGGAACCGCAGCTGTCGATCGTGGTGTTCCGTCGGCTGGGTTGGCAGGCCGCGGACTACCGGCGGTGGAGCGAGAACCTGCTGCGGGACGGTTTCGCGTTCGTTCCGCCCACCGTGCACGAGGGCGAGACCGTCGCCCGGTTCGCCATCGTCAACCCGCGGACCACCGTCGACGACATCGGCGCGATCCTCGCCACGATGGCCTGATCCTCGCCACGATGAGCTCCCTCTCCCCGCCGTCCGGTCTTCCCGCCGGTTCGGTCTCCCCGCCGGTCCGGGGTACGGGGCGTGCCGCCCGGAGCGGCGCGGGTGGGTCCGACCCGTGCCGCCCGCCCGGGCGCGTGGCTCAGTTGCCGACGCTGAACCGCCGGTTGCGGTGCCGCGGCTTCTCGATCTCGTCGAGGGCCGCGACGGCGAGATCCTCCAGGGAGATGCCCGTGTTGCCCTGGGCGTCCACCACCGGCCGGTCATTGCCGGTGCGGTACCCTCCCCGGGGCTTTCCCTGGCCCACGTTCCGCGGCGGCGGGGTGATGGCGGCCCACCGTATGTTCCGGGCGCCGCGGTAGACGTCGAGCGCGTCGGCCTGGTCAAGAGCGTCCTTGCGCTCGGCGGCCGGGAAGCCCGGGGTGTCCATGAGACGCTGACCGTTCTCGTCCTCCAGGGTCCCCCCGCTGGAGACGTGGAGGATGCTCGGCGCCGGCTCGCCGATGCGCGGCAGGACGTCAACGAGCGTGCGGGCAGCGTTCGCGTGCACCGGGCGGTCCGCGCCGCCGATCGCCACGATGACGGCGTCCGCATCCTGCGCCAGCTGCTGAACGGAATCGCGGGACGTGACGTCGCCGACCACGCCGTTCGCTTTGTTGGGAAGTTTCTTCACCCGGGCCGCGTCGAGCTCGACACCGGTGACCGCATGCCCCCGTCGAATCGCCTCGTCGGTGATACGGCGCCCGATCTGACCACCGGCACCAAAAATAACGATTCTCGCCATGCCATTGCCTCCGACTCGCCGGTCGTGCAGCTGATGGAAACGCCCGCGGGTATCCATCCGCGGGCGTCATGGTCAGTAGTGAATTACTTTCCGCGTTTACTATTTCACGCTCCGCGGCGACTGCAAGTCGACGTCTGCCCGGGCTTGATCCTCCGGGACCGCTGTGCGGGCCCAGCCAGCCGCTGCTCGAGCCGGCGTTCCAGGTGCGGGAGGAGCCAGGTGCGGGAGCATCGTGGCTGGTTGGCCGGCTGGGCAGCACGCGAATAGCGAGACGTACCGATAGGGCGGTGGAGGTGGGATTTGAACCCACGGAGGGGTTGCCCCCTCACACGCTTTCGAGGCGTGCGCCCTCGGCCACTAGGCGACTCCACCGTGGATTAGCCTACCGGACGTCGCGAGAGTCCGGTTCGCCGGGGTGTGTAGGGGTCCGACGGCGTCGAGACGGCACCCCGTCGTCCCGTCGTCCCGTCGTCCCGAACCGGGCTAGCGTGGCGGCGGTGTGCCGGCTAGCGCCCCGCCGGGCGTCGGCGCGCGGCGAAGAACTCCGCCAGGAGCGCGCCGCACTCGCCGGCGCGAATCCCGGCAACCACCTCGGGTCGATGATTGAGCCGCCGGTCCCGCACCACGTCCCAGAGCGAGCCGACCGCCCCGGCCTTCTCGTCGACCGCACCGTAGACGAGGCGGTCCACCCGGGCGAGCACGAGGGCCCCCGCGCACATGGTGCAGGGCTCCAGCGTGACCACGAGGGTGGCTCCCGGTAGCCGCCAGGAACCCGTCCGGCGCGCGGCCGCCCGCAGGGCGATCATTTCGGCGTGGGCGGTGGGATCGGCGCCGCGTTCCCGCTCGTTGTGCCCGAGTCCGAGCACCGTGCCGTCCTCGGTCACCACCAGGGCACCCACCGGGACGTCGGCGTGGTCCGGGGCCAGGCGGGCCTCGCGCAGGGCGAGCCCCATCGCCTCGTGGAAGCGGTCTAGTCCGGGTGGACCGCTCAGCCGGGCGGGAGCGCCCGCCCGGGGGTACTCGTCGGGATCGGTCATCCCGGATCAGCCGGACCGGTGAGCTCAGCCACGTGCGTCGTCGAGGATCTCCCCCGCCCCGGCCCGTTCGCTGAGCGCGCTGATCACATCGCCCGGCAGCATCCCCTCCTCGCCGATCAGTTCCAACAACGCCTCCGCGGGGGTGCCCAGATCGCCGAGTAGATCGAGATCGCCCACGGGGGCGGCATGGGTGACGGCGGACGCGTCATCCTCGTCGTCCGCGGTGATCAGTCCCGCCATCGAGGGCAGCGCGTCGGCGAACAGGCGTTCGGCGAGATCGGAGGTCACCAGGACCCGGCGATCAGAGAGGAAGACCTGCGGATCCGGGTCGTCGGGACGCATGCAGACCACCGCGAGGTACTCGTCGTCCTCCTCGATGAAGGCGATGACGGGGCCGTCACCCAGATCCCGCATCATGTCGGTGAGGGCGTCGAGGTCGTCGGCGTCGGCCGGGTCGAGATCGTGCACCGACCAGTGGCCGTGTACCTGCGCGATCGCGATTGCCTTCGTGGTCACTGTGCGCCCTCACGTCCCTTCTGCAACCGCGCGGCGGACCCGGGCTGGCCGTGCCGGCCGTGCCGGTCCGGAATGCCCGCCCGGCGCGGCCCCCGGTGGCCGAACCTGCGCACCCGCGCCGACCAGCCGTGTTCCACCTGTGATTCTCACCTGTGGGGGCGGCCGTGGGTATTCCGGTTCACTCCGTCGGGTGAGTTCTACCGCGATGCCGCGTCGATTCCGCCACGGTGGTCCGGTCGACGCCTTCCCCGACGGACTATGGGTAACGCCAGCTCACGTGAGGTAATGTCCGGCCGGAACAAACCCCCGTCCGGGGGCGCTACCGGGTGGTACCGGGCCGATGACCGGGGACTGGACCGGGATCTATCGGAACGGAAGACGGGGCGGGCTTCGCCGCCCGGTGCCGTCGTGGCACTGTAGAAACCGCGATGACGACATCAATCCCCCGCCGGTTCACCGCCAGGACCCAGGCCGCGCTCGCCGTTGAACGTCTGGCGGCCGAGGCGTCACGCCGGCTCGGCCGTGGTTCCGGCGAGATGATCGGTGGCAAGCTCGCGCTGCGGGTGTCCCCGGGGGCGCTCGCAGAGGTCGGCTCCCACCGGATGACCGCCTGCGTGTCGGGCACCAACGGCAAGACCACCACCACGCGGCTGCTTGCCCGGGCCCTGGGCACCCTGGGGCCGGTCAAGTCGAACAGCGGCGGGGCGAACATGGCGCCCGGGGTGCTGGCCGCGCTGTCCCGGCCGCCGTTCGACGCGGCGGCGGCTCTCGAGGTGGACGAGATCTGGCTGCCGAAGGTGGCCAGGGAGATCTCCCCGCGGGTGGTCCTGCTGATGAACATCAGCCGCGACCAGCTCGACCGGTCCAACGAGACGCGGCGCATCGCCGCCATGTGGCGCGAGCTCGGCTCGGAGCTGCGCGACACGACGGTGGTCGCGAACGTCGATGATCCCCTGGTGGCCTGGGCGGCGGCGGGCTGGCACCGGCAGGTCTGGGTGTCGGCGGGGCAGAACTGGACGGCGGACGCGATGGTCTGCCCGCAGTGCGCCCGGCTGCTGTACCGCAACAGCAGTGGCTGGTGGTCCGAGTGCGGGCTGGCCAGGCCCGAACCGATCGTCGCGGTCACCGGCTCCCGGGAACTGCTCTGGTACGGCCGCACCATCGCGGCCCGGCTCGATCTGCCCGGACGGGTGAACCTCGGTAACGCGGCGATGGCCGCCGCCGCGGCCCGGGAGTTCGGCGTCGAGATCGAGGATGCGCTTGCAGCCATGACCGGCCTGGGCGATGTGCAGGGTCGCTATCAGGAGGTGGCGCTCGGCGAGGAGGGCCACCGAGGCCGGCTGCTGCTGGCGAAGAACCCCGCCGGCTGGGTGGAGATGATGGAGCTGTTGGCGGACGCGCCGCCGCGGCCTGTCGTCATCGACTTCAACTCCCAGACCGCTGACGGGCGGGATCCGTCCTGGATCTGGGACGTGCCGTTCGAACGGCTCGCCGGCCGGCAGGTGTTGGTCACCGGGGAGCGCAAGGAGGACATGAGCGTGCGGCTGGCCTATGCGGAGGTGCCGCACAGCGTGTATGCCAGCGCGGAGGACGCGGCCCTGGCCGCCAACGAGAAGGTGGTCGACGTCGTCGCCAACTACACGGCGTTTCGCGATCTGCTGGTGAGGTCCACGCGGTGAGGTCCACGCGGTGAGGTTGTGTACGCGGCAAGGTTGTGTACGCGGTGAGATTGTGTACGCGGTGAGGTTGGTGACGCAATGAGGGGATCCACGCGATGACGGGCGGCTCGGCGACCAGGATCGCGCTGATCTACCCCGAGCTGCTCGGTACCTACGGTGATGGCGGTAACGCGATCGTGCTGTCCCAGCGCCTGCGCTGGCGTGGTCTGCCGGTCGAGGTGGTGAACGTTCCCGCGGGGTCGGCGGTGCCCGAGAGCTGTGATATCTACCTGCTCGGCGGGGGTGAGGACGCACCGCAGGTCCTCGCGGCGGACGGCATCCGGCAGAACCGGGCGATCCGGCGAGCGGTGAGCTCGGGAGCGGCGGTGCTCGCCGTGTGCGCCGGCTACCAGGTGATCGGCGCGACCTTCCCGTCCGGTGGGGAGATCCACGAGGGGCTGAATCTCGTCGGCGTGGAGACCCGTCGCTCCTTCGGCCCGTCGGACGCGCCGCCGCCGCGCGCGGTCGGGGACATCGTGGTGGAACCGGACGCACGGCTCGGCCTGCCCACCCTGTACGGGTATGAGAATCACGCCGGGCGGACGAGGCGGTTGCCCGGCGCGAACGGCATCCCGCTCGGTACGGTCCGGCTCGGGACCGGTGACGGTGACGGCGGAACGGACGGCATTGTGGATGGCCGGGTCATCGGCACCTACCTGCACGGGCCGGTGCTCGCGCAGAACCCCGCCCTCGCTGATCTCCTGCTGAGCTGGGTCCACGGTCCGCTGCCGCCGTTGGGCGCGCCCCGCGAGGTGGAGGTGCTGCGCCAGGCCCGGCGCCGCGCGTTGGCCGTCACCTGACGTGTCCCCTGGCGTTTTTTGGGGCAAGTTTTTTTGGGGGGCAAGGCGGACAGACCTGGTCTGACTCAGGTCTTGTCGTCATCTGCTACCAGGTTTGCGGCGTTTCCCGGCCAGCGGTGTGGTTCGGTTGGATCGTGGTGTCGAATCCCCTCGCCGGATGGTGGGGCAAAAACAAGAGAACCGTGCTCATCGTCGGTGTCGTGATCGTGGTTGCCTGGGGCTACCTCGGGACCCGTGACCGCCCGAGGACCCAGCGGGTCAGCCTGCCCGGCGACTACGCGTCGGCGGGCCGTGAGCTGCTCGTCCAGGCCCCGTCCGATCCCGCCAACCCGCTTCCGCTGGTGTTGATCCTGCACGATGACAACGCGGACGCGAAGTCACTCGACCGGCAGAGTGACGCCGGCAAGCTCGCGAACTCCCGCGACTTCGCGGTGGCCTTCCCGGAAGCCGTGGGCGGCACGTGGCGGATCGACGGACCCGAGGGGGCGGACGTGCGCTATCTGCGCGACGTGGTCCGCTTCGTCTCCACGGAACGGACCAAGGTGGATCCGGACCGGGTCTACGTGTGGGGGATCGGCGAGGGTGCCCGGCTGGCCCTGGCCGCTGCCTGCGCCCCGGGTAAGCCGGAATTCGCCGCGGTAGGCGTCGTCGGGCAGTTCGACCCGGAGCCCGGGCCGAACTGCCAGGACCGTGTCCCGGAGGGCCGGGCCCCGGAGGCCTCCTGGGACCGGAAGGTCAGCGAGGCCCTGTGGAAGTTCTCGTCCGGTCACCGGCTGGGGGCCTGACCGCGGCGCCCGCGAGCGGGCCGGGCTGTTTCCCGCACCGGGCAGAGACTGAAGGCTGAAGTCCGCCGATGCCGCCGGGAGGGGGGTAGCGGCATCGGCGGACCTGGTCGGCCGGGGGTCCGAGGCCCGCCGGCCTTCCCGTGCGGATGGGGGGGGATCCGAGGGAAGGCCGGCGGAATCGGGGGCCTTCCGGCCGGACGGACGTCAGATGGGGGGGAGATCTGACGTCCGTCCCACCGGAAGGAGGGCCCGTCCGGATAGCTGGAAAGGAACCATGTAGGCGGGTTGTCGGGCGGTGACAGGGCCCGCTTGCTGGTCTGTCCGCGGCTTCGCCGGTGGGTGGGAGTCCCGGGCCCGGCTTTCACGGCTTCGGGTCGGTACCCGGAGGGGAGGCCCGGTAGCCGGCCGCTGGTGGACTGGCAGGGCTCGTGCGGTCCGCTAGCCGCGAAGGCGATCCACCGGAGCCGGATGAGCCGTTGCGTCGGCATGAGGGCGGTGCGCCGGCTCCGACCGGCTGCTAGAGGATCCGACCTACGTAGTAGGAGGTGGTATAGATCTTCTTGAGCGACACGACGTCGCCGGTGCGCGGCGCCACCCACATCATGCCGTTGCCCGCGTAGACGCCGACGTGGTAGATGTTCCCGGGCGTCCCGAAGAAGATCAGGTCGCCGGGCTGCTTGTTGTATTGCGACACCCGGGTGGCGGCGGCGAACTGGGCGTCGGTCGTCCGCGGCACACTCCTGCCGAGCTGCTTGAAGATGTACTGGATGAAGCCGGAGCAGTCGAACGCGCTCGGGCCCTCCGCACCGTAGACGTAGGGCTTGCCGGCCTGCAGGGAGGCCAGGTAGACGGCCTTCTCCCCGAGGGAGCTCGACGGGACCGGAACCGACGTCTGGCCCGCGGCGCCCACTGTCGCAAGGAGATCCGACCAGGCGGCGTTGCGGACGGGCTGGGGGGTGGGTGCCGGCCGTACGCGCAGGGTGGCGTCGTTCGCCGAGCGGGCGGACTGCAGGGCGTCCGTGCCGTCGAAGACCGCGGTGACGTTCGTGGTGGTGAGCACCCGGGCCGTGTAGGAAGTGTAGCCTTGGGCGTTAGTGTAAAGGTGCTTGAAGGTGGCCCACCCGGTGGGGAGCTTCACTTGCACCTTGACCAGCTGGTTCGCCAGTGGTTCGTGGGTCTGCTCGTTGTAGAGCGAAAAGCCGATGTCGATCGGCTGGTCCGCGTTGACGGTCACGTCGGGGTTGGTCACCCGGAGACCGACCTGAACCTTGCCGGTCAAGGGCGGGGCGTTGACACCGCCCGCCGAGCCGAGCAGGGAGGTGGAGCCGTGGGTGCTGACCGCCGCCGCCGCGATGCTGCCGCCCAGGGCGGCATGGGAGCCGATCTGCGCGGCGAGGGTGATCGGAGCGGTGTTCGGCTGCTCGTCCTTCGCTGCGTCGGCGTTGATGTCGGTGGCGCAGCCGGCGAGAGCCACTCCGGAGACCGCGACGGTCCCGGTGGTCACGGCGGCGAAGGCGCGGGCCCGGGCCCGGCTGCGGGTGGCCGGGGGCGCGGAGGGTGCGCGATGACGGCCGCGACCGGCGCCTCGCGTTTCTTCGTCGAGCTGCACGCTTTGCGCGGACAACGGTGTATTCCTTCCCGTACGCCTGCGAAGTGAGCTGTCGGGTTCGGGCTGGGCTGCCCGGCTCTCGCGTGACCTTCACGCGTCGAGCTTCACCCCTAGGTCGACACCGCGGATCGGTGCCGGCCGGTGGAGGTGGGTCCCCCGCTCCTGCCCCTGATGACGACTCGGAGGGGACACCGGGGCCGGGGGCAGGACTCGGCGTTCGGCCCGGTGTTGTCGTGACGTCGGCGTGAGACTAGTCCACTTGGACGGGGTGGGTAAACACTAGTCCTTCCCAACTACGGCGAGTGTGCGTTGAAGTTCCCGTCGCGCGACGTCGGCGGCCCGCTCGGCCGGCCGGGCTGACCGGGCGGGCCGAAGGCCCTTCGCACCCCGGTTGTCCTGCTGGTTTTTCGCTGCGTAGGGGGTCCGTGGCGGCGGCCGGTCCGGGTGAGAGGCGGGCGGGCGGGTAGCCCTCCCTCGGCCCGTAGGCGACTTTTGACTACTTAAAGTAGTTGACGGGCGAGGTCGGGCGTGCACCCCCCTCAGCGGGACCGGGAGCTGCGGCGGGTGAGGAATCCCGCCGCATCGAGCACCTGGAGCTCGACCGCGAGCTCGTGGACCTCACGGGGCAGCGAGCGATGGTGCGCCAGCGCCTCGACCGCGGCGCGGGCGTGGCCGGCGAGCTCGTCGAGGGCGTGCTGGCGCTGGCGCATCCGAGCCCGCTCCTCCTGGATGGTCCGGACCGTGTCCTCCTGCCACCGGCGGGTCCGGATGAGATGCTCGCTGGCGTCGGCGGCCTGCCGCTCGGCATCCTCCAGCCGGTTGAGGAGCGCGTCGAGGGCCTTCAGCCGGCCGGCGAGCTCCGCGATGAGATCGCCCCGATCAGGCAGGATGGCTGTTTTATGACTCTTGGGGTCAGACGAGGTCATGGAGTCCCCTGACGGGTGGGGGGATCGGCGGGGACCGCACCGAGCGGCTGGCACGAGACCCGGTTGCTCCGACACGGTTGGTAACGGTAACCGACGTGGCGGGCCAGGGGTAACCCATCGTACGGATACGTCGCGTCAGCCAACTGATAGTAAAAAGGGACTATGGATCTGCCGTCATTGTCGTGGTCCCTGCGCGCATAGCATGCAGGTCGGTGTCAGAGCCAGCCGTTGCGCTTGAACGCACGGTAGAGGAACAGGCAGATCGTCGTAATGACGGCCAGGATGGCCGGGTAGCCCCACGTCTGACGAAGCTCCGGCATGTGGTCGAAGTTCATCCCGTAGATCCCGGCGACGGCGGTCGGGACGGCGCCGATCGCCACCCAGGCACTGATCCGTCGCATGTCCTCGTTCTGTGCGATCGTCACCTGCGTCAGCGTCGCCTGGAGCACGGAGGAAAGCAGCTCGTCGAAGTGAGCTATACGCTCGCTGACCTGCTCGAGGTGGTCGGCGACGTCCCGGAAGTAACGGCGCATCGCCACGTCGACCATCGTGGGGGCGTCCGTGGTGAGGGTACGCAACGGGCCCGCGAGCGGCAGCACCGCGTGCTTGAGCTCCAGAAGCTCGCGTTTCATCTGGTAGGCGCTTTCCGTCGACGGCTTCTGATCCCGATGGAAGACCCCCGCCTCGATCTGGTCGACGTCGGCCTGGATGCTTTCCACGGTGCGGACGTAGTCATCCACAATGCTGTCGCAGATGGCGTGCAGCACGGCCGTCGGGCCGTGCCGGAGCATCTCCGGGTTGGCCTCCAGCCGGCCGCGCAGCTTCGTCATCTCCCCGTGCCTGCCGTGCCGCACGGTCACGACGAAGTCCTCGCCGAGGAAGATCATGATTTCGCCGGTGGTGACTACCTCGGAGGTGCTCGTCATCTGGGTGTGCTCCACGTAACTGGTCGTCTTGAGCACCATGAACAGGTGGTTCTCGTATTGCTCGAGCTTGGGGCGCTGGTGGCCGGTGACCGCGTCCTCCACCGCGAGCTTGTCCAGCCTGTACTCCTCGGCGATCGCGGTGAGCTGCTCGTAGCTCGGCTCGAACAGGCCGAGCCAGGCGAACCCGCTGCGTTCGGACCGCGCCAACCGCAGCGCGTCGGCCTGGTCGATGTCCGTGGTGACCCGCCGGCCATGGCTGTACACGCCGCAGGCCATGACGCGCCCGTCCGGCGTCCGCGGTAGCCCGGGGCGGGGCACCTGGCGTCGTTTGCGACCCACCCGGACCAGGGAGACCGGACGGGTCAGCGCGCCGGCGAGCTTATGGGCGTTGGCCGACGCCTGCTCCAGGGCGTCCCCCAGCACCTCCCGGACGGGATGCTGGCTGCCGTGGTCGCCGCCGTCCGGGTGCGCGCCGTCATCGTCGCGTCCCCGGCTCTCGCGTACCGTCTCGTCGCGTACTCTTTCGCCCGGCACCGCATCGTCCCGCATCATTGCCTCCTTCCCTGCCGCCGATCCATGTCCATGTCCACCTGTCGGCATTTCCCACGACCTTCCCGCTGGTGAACCTTCATGGTGACAAGTCGGTGCCGGCCGTCCGGAGGCGATCCGGGCTTCACCGTGGACGCGGATGCCTGGCGACTGTGCCGGCGGGGTGCCACGCGAAGGGTGAGACACACGTCCGGCGTATGGGATACCTCACAGGGAGGATCGAGTGATCGGGATCGAGGTACGCACGCTTCGGGTGTTCGCCGACGAGACGGGCGCCGGCGGCAGTCTGCTCGCCGTGGTGCTGGACGCCGCGAAGTTGCTGCCCGACGCGCGGGAGCGGTCCGTCGTCGCGCGCCGACTAGGCTGCCCCGCCACGGTCTTCGTCGACGACCCGGAGCTGGCGGAGCTGGCCACCTTCACGCCCGCCGGGGAGCTGCCCATGGCGGGACACGCCCTGGTAGGGTCGGCCTGGCTGTTGGGTCGGCTGCTCGGTGGCCATCCGGAGATCCTCCGCCCGGCCGGCGGCGAGGCGGTCAGCTGGCAGGAGCAGGGCCGGGTCTGGGTCCGCAGCGCCTTGGCCGCCGTGCCTTACTGGTGGCATGAGATGCTCGCGGATCCGGGCCAAGTCGACGCGCTCGACCTGCCCCGTCCACCCGGCGAGGACCTGACCCAGCTCTGGGCGTGGGAGGATGAGCCGGGCGGGGTCGTGCGGGCCCGGGCCTTCGCCAGCAGGCACGGCGTCACCGAGGACGAGGCCTGCGGGTCGGCTTCCATGCGACTGGCCGCGGTGCTCGGGCGGCGGCTCACCATCCGGCACGGTACCGGTTCGATTGTGCTCGCGCAGCCGGGTCCGCCCGGCCACGCCGACATCGGCGGCCTGGTGGTCGAGGATGAGACGCGGTTCCTCGCCGATCTCGACGAGTTCCTCGCCCGGTGACGGTGCCGTCCGGCGAAGCCACGGCCGGACACCACAGGGAGTAGGTCTGAGAGTCAGGTGCCGAGCGAGGCGACTGGCACCTTTTGTGGGTACCGGGTTACGGCTGCGTGGTGGCTGCCGAGATGCGGACCGGGTCGGCTAGGCGTAGCTTTGGCTTCCGGTAGCTCTCCGCTGGGTATCTGCCCATGGGCTGCGAGGTGGTCATGGCCGAGACGTTGGCGACCTTGGTGGAGGCCGCGCATCAGGACGCCGTCCGTCTGATCGAGCTCTCGCGCAGCGCCGACGCCCACGGTGACGTGGGTGGTCCGTCGACCGACCCGCGGCAGGCGCTGCATGCCAGCGACGCGGCCGTGGCCGCCGTCTCCGCGCACCTGAGCGCGATGGAGTCGGTGGTCTACCCGGAGATGGCCCGCCGGGTCGTGGGTGGCCGGGCGCGGGTGGCGGACCTGGGCCGCTTGGCGCGGCGCTGCTCCTCGGTGATGCGCGGCATTGAACAGTACGTCCAGGGGGACCTCAACCGGCCCGCGGAGCCGGTCGCGAACCTGCGCCGGGATCTGGCCGCGTTGATGGTCGAACATGCGACGCTGGAGGACGAACTTCTGCGTGAGCTGATGGCCGAGCTGTCCGACGACGAGCGCCGGGATCTCCTCGACCGCTTCTCCGATGCGATGCGCCACGCTCCGACCCGACCGCATCCGCACCTCCTGCACAGCAGGCTGTTCGGTGGAAGCCTGGTGGCCCGCCTGACGGGCTACTGGGATCACCTGCTCGACGTGATGGACGCTCGGGAGGTACCCGGCGCGCCGGTGCGGGCCCCGGTGCCCGCCGGGCTGTGGGGCTGGTACCTGCTGGGCCGTCCCACGGCGCCGGTTCCGGGTGAGACCCCGCCAGGGAGGGAGGGCGCGCAGGGCCGCGCTGCCGGCAGCCACACCGCTGCCGGCAGCCATACCGATGCTGATAGCCACACCGCCGCCCGTTGATCTGTCCTGGCGACTGCCGTCGTTCCCGTGGGCCCACCATGTCTTTCTGAGCCCGGTTTTCCTGAGCCCGTCGCGCTCCGTCTTCCTGGTCGGTCTTCTTGGCCGCGGTCCACTCCGGTTCGGCGTTCCGATGCGCACGGGCGCTGTGGTCGTGCCATGCTTCGGGTCCGGGTTGGGCCGGTATGGCCTCGTGTCGTGCAATGCCGAGGAGATGTGTCAGGAACCGAGAGCAACGCGATGCGGGCGCCGAACGCTGATCCCGTGGAAGTGATCTGGCCTGTGCTGTTGGTCGAGGACGATGATGCCGACGCCTATCTGGTGTCCGAGCTCCTCGACGAGGCCTCCGCTCCGGTCGAGCTGACCCGGGTGCGTACGGTGGCCGAAGCCGCCCGTCGCAGCGAGCACGTCGCGTGCGTGCTGCTGGATCTAGGGCTGCCGGACAGCGAGGGCCTGTCGGCGCTGCGCCGGTTGCTCACGGTCGAGGCGGGAGCGCCGGTCGTGGTGCTCACCGGTCTGGTTGACGAGTACCGGGGGGCGCAGGCGGTCGCCGCGGGCGCGCAAGACTACCTCGTCAAGGGCCAGGTCGACGGGCGGGACCTGGTCCGGGCCGTCCGGTACGCGATCGAGCGCAAGCGGGCCGACACCGCCGCGCAGGCGCTGCGGGAGTCGGAGCTGCTGGCGGACGAGCGGGCCCGCCTCGAACGCGGCCTGTTACCCCGGCCGCTCATCGACGACGGCCGGTTGCACCACGACGCCCGGTACCGCCCCGGCCGGCAGCAGTCCCTGCTCGGCGGGGACTTCTACGACATGGTGTCCACCGCGGACGGCACGCTCCACGTCCTGCTCGGCGACGTTTGCGGGCACGGCCCGGACGAGGCAGCGCTCGGGGTGAGCCTGCGGATCGCGTGGCGCACGTTGGTCCTTGCCGGTGTTCCGGAACCCGACCGGCTCGGGTATCTCCAACGCGTGCTGGTGAGCGAGCGGGAACAGGACGAGATCTTTGCGACGGTGTGCACCCTCGCGATCGCTCCCGACCGGACCTCGGCGCGGATGCGGCTGGCCGGTCATCCGCCGCCGGCGCTGTTGCATCCGCGGCTGTCGGCGCTGCCGGGCGACGTCGTCGGTCCGGCTCTCGGCATCGTCGACGACGACCTCTCCGAGGAGGTGCGGATCGAGCTCGGGCCGCACTGGGCGCTCCTGCTCGCCACGGACGGCCTGCTGGAGGGGCGGGAGGGACC
>NZ_CDXDOR010000026.1:0-5461 GCF_978021225.1 Frankia sp. CeTa3Moorea
CTCAACACCCCGTACCACCCCACCGAACCCCCTCCGTTGGGGGTCGCCCGCGATACCTAAGAATAAGGTGGTATAAATCGCAAAAAATCAGTACAAATGACTCTGGTGGATGAAGGAACATTCGGTCTCACCCGCCGTCCCGGCGAGGCCGATCAGATACAGACACCTACCCCTCATCTCCTGTCGGGCTCCGGTTCGAGGCATGTTTCCTCGACCACCACGGCCTGCACGCCCGCGGTGGATGTCACACTCGGGGGGGACAGGTCCCACCGGGGCCGGGTTCGCGCATCCCGACGCGCGACGCATCCCGACACTCGACACCCGGAGGGGGGCCAAACTCGTGGTGACCGACCCTGGTCTTCTGCACTGGCGTGACCCGGTGACCGACATCGGCCATCTCGCCGATGTCACCAACCGGGTGCGGGCCAGCATCGAGACGGTCATCGACGGCAAGTCCGAGGCGATCACGGCGGCCCTGGTCGTGCTGCTGTCCGAGGGCCATCTGCTGATCGAGGACGTCCCCGGGGTCGGCAAGACCATGCTCGCCAAGGCCCTCGCACGGTCCATCGACGCCCGGGTACGCCGCATCCAGTTCACTCCGGACCTGCTCCCCAGCGACGTCACCGGGGTCAGCGTCTACAACCAGGGCACCCGTGACTTCGAGTTCCGTCCCGGTCCGGTGTTCGCCAACATCGTCGTCGGCGACGAGATCAACCGCGCCGAGCCGAAGGCGCAGTCGGCGCTCCTCGAATGCATGGAAGAACACCAGGTCACGGTCGACGGCGTCACCTACCGGCTCGAGTCGCCCTTCATGGTGATCGCGACCCAGAACCCGGTGGAGATGGAGGGCACCCGGGCGTTGCCGGAGGCCCAGCGCGACCGTTTCACCGCCCGGATCTCGATGGGCTACCCCTCCCCCGCGGCCGAGCTGGAGATGCTCGACAGCCACGGCAACGCCAACCCGCTGGCCGGCATCACCCCGGTCACCGACGCCGCCGAGATCGCCAAGCTGATCGCACTCGTCCGCACGGTGCACGTCTCGCCCGAGGTGCGCCACTACATCGTCGACCTGGCCGGCGGGACCCGCACGCATCCTGAGATCGCGCTCGGCGCGTCCCCCCGGGCGGCGCTGCATCTCATCCGTGCTGCCCGAGCCCGCGCGGCCCTGGACCAGCGCGGTTTCGTCCTCCCCGACGACGTTCAGGAGATGGCTGTCCCGGTCATGGCGCACCGCCTACTGCTGCAGCCCGAGATCATGCTCTCCGGAGAGCCGACGATCGAGGTCGCCGCCCGCATCCTGACCGACGTCCTGCGCCGGATTCCGATCCTTCGTCCCGGTACGGCACGCCTAACCCGGCATGGCCGTTAGAGCTCCGTGTGCGGAACCTCCGGGTGCGGAACCTCCGGGTGCGCGACTTTGTCGCGGCGCTGCGTGGCCTGACGATCCGCGGCCGGTCGTTCGTCGCCGCCGGCATCGCCTGCGCGGCGTCCGCGGCCGTGCTCGGCGAGCAGGACCTGCTGCGGATCGGCCTGCTCCTCATGCTCCTCCCCGTGCTCGCGGCGGCCTTCGTCTGCCGGACCCGCTACCGGCTCGCCTGCACCCGCCGGCTCGAACCGAGCCGGGTGACCGCCGGGGACCGGGTCTCGGTCCGGATCAGACTGGAAAACGTCAGCCGGTCGCCGTCGTCGGTGCTCCTGGTGGAGGACGCCGCCGCGGACGGGCTGGGCGGCGGGGTCCGGTTCGTACTCGGCCGGATCGAGCCCGGTGGCAGCCGGGACCTGTCCTATGTCCTGCACGCGGGGATGCGTGGTCGCTACCAGATCGGACCGATGGCGATCCGCCTCGGTGACCCGTTCGGGCTGTGCGAACTGTCGCGCAGTTTCCGCAGCCTGGACGAGCTGGTCGTGGCCCCCCCGATCGAGCGGCTGCCGCCGGCCCGCCCGACCGGTACCGCGCGCGCCAGCACCCAGCTGCGCCGCCGGACCGGGCTCGCGGGTGAGAACGAGACGACGACCCGTCCGTACCGGTCCGGCGACGACCTGCGCAAGGTGCATTGGAAGACAACCGCCCGCCGCGGCGAGCTGATGGTCCGGCGCGAGGAGCACCCGCAGATGGGCGGGGCGACTATCTTGATCGACACCCGGGCCCGGGCGTGGCCCGACAGAGGCCCCTCAGCATCGTTCGAGTGGGCGGTGAGCGCGGTCGGGGCGATCGGCGTCCACCTCGTCCGGGGCGGGTACCGGGTCCGACTGCTGACCGATCAGGGGCTGGCTGCCATCGCCGCGGGGGGTACCGTCGGCGGGCTCCTCGATGAGCTTTCAACGCTGACGCCCGCCCCCACCGAGTCCCTGCACCCAGCGCTCGCGGCCGGCCGCAAGCAGGCCGATCACGGCGGCATGTTTGTCGCCGTGATCGGCCACACCGATGCGCCCACTGCCGCCGCGCTGGCCGGGCTGCGGCCCCTCAGCGCCCCGGCGATCGCGGTGCTCGTCGACGTGGCCAGCTGGAGCACCGCCGCGGCGGCCCCGAAGATCGCCGCCGACCTCGGAACGACGCACGCGGTGCTCACCCGCGCTGGCTGGGCGGTCCTTGTCGCGGCGGCGGGCACCAGCCTCGCGGCGATGTGGCCGCGGGTCGCCGCCCGGGCCCGGGGCACGGGCGGCGTCGGTGCCTCGAGTGCCGCCGGAGTCTCCGGACTCACCGGGACAACGGGACTCACCGGGACCGTGGGACTCACCGGGGCAACGGGGCACAGCGGCGGTCTCCACATCGGCGGACGGTCGGTGCCGTGAACGCCCGCCCGGTGCCCACAGTGATCGTCACCGTCGTCTGTCTGCTGTCCACCAGCGCGCTGACCCGTCTGTTCGAGGGTGTCCTCTGGTGGTTCGGGCCGGTACTCGTCGCCACGGCCGTGGCCGTCGGGACGGGGGTGGCGAGCCGCCTGCTCCTGCTGCCGGCGGCGGCCGGGATCCTGCTCAGTCTGGTCGGCCTCATCGGCACCGTCACCGTGCTGTCCGCGCGGTCGACGGCGTTGCTGGGCTTCCTGCCGACCGCCACCACGGTCAAGACGCTGCGCACGCTCATCTCCGCCGGCGGCTCCGACATCTCACGGCTGGCCGCGCCGGTGCCCGACCGGCCGGGCCTGGTGGTCCTCACGGTGATCGGCGTCTACCTCCTGGTCATGATCGTCGATCTGATCGTGGTGAAGTTCGACCACCCGACGCTCGGCGGCCTTCCGCTGCTGGCGCTGTATGCGGTGTCGGCGGCGATTCTGCCCGGGGGCGTCGGCACGGTGCCCTTCCTGCTCGGCGCGGTGAGCTTCATCGCCCTGCTCCTGCTCGACGGGCGGTTGGCGTACGGGCGATGGGGCCGGACCATCTCCAACCAGCGGAGGGCCGGCGTCGAGATGTTCGGCGGTCGCCTCGCCGTGGGCGCGCTCGGGGTCGCCGTCACCGCGCTGGTCGCTGCGATCGCGGTGCCGTTGGCCCTGCCGTCCCTTGACGGCGAGGGACTAGTGTCGCGCAAGGGTGGATCCGGCGCCGGGGACGGTCCGAGTTCAGCCAGCGTCGTGCAGCCGATCGTCTCGGTGAGCCAGCAGCTGCACGCCAGCACGGAGGTGCCCCTGCTTCGGGTGCGCTTCGACAAGCCGGAGTATCTGCGACTGACGGCGCTGGAGAACTTCGACGGCCAGCTGTTCACCCTGCGGGCGTTGAACGCCACCCGGGAGAACCGGGTCAGCGAGGGACTACCGAAACCACGGACGGGCGGCACCACCCAGTCGGTGCGTGCGGAAGTGGCCGTCACCGGGCGGTTCAACGAGCTGTATCTGCCGGTTCCGGGCATCCCAACCCGGATCGAGGGGCTGACCGGCGACTGGCGGCTGGCGAGACCGACAGGCACGATCTTCTCGACCCGGACCTCGACGGCGAACGCGCACTACCAGGTGGACGCGGTGGTGCCGAATCCCACGAGCGCGCAACTTCAGGCCGCGACCGGGCCGATCCCGGACTCGCTCGACATCGCGACCGCGCTCCCTGACAATCTCGATCCCCAGCTGCGCCAGCTCACCAAGGCCGTGACCGCGGATGCGCGCACCCCCTATGAAAAGGTGTACGCGATCCAGGAATACCTGCGGGGGCCGCAGTTCACCTACGACCTCCAGGGCGCCCCCACCACGCAGGAGGGCGCGCTCAGCAAGTTCCTGTTCGACACCCACCGCGGCTACTGCGAGCAGTTCGCCTCGGCCATGACGGTCATGGTGCGGATACTGGGCCTACCCGCCCGGGTCGCGATCGGCTTCGTCCCCGGGGAGCGGCAGAGTGACGGCAGCTACGTCATCACCAACCGGCAGGCGCATGCCTGGCCTGAGGTCTGGTTCCCGTCGATCGGCTGGCTCAGCTTCGAGCCGACCCGCCGCAGCGACGGAGCCACCTCGGCGCCGTCCTACGCCCCCGCCGGGCCCGAGGACCCCGACAATGAGGCCGCCCTGCCGGAAGATCAGGATCAGGCCGAACTGCAGGCAGCGCCCGAGCCGGTGCCCGTGCCGGATACCTCCACGCCGGCTCCCGGCGACGATCCGACCGCGGTGGACGCTCCGCGGTCAGGTGATGGCGCATCGACCTCCACCGGGATTCCCTCCTGGGTGATCTGGCTGTACGGTGCCCTGCCCGTCCTGGGCCTGCTGGCCGTTCCGGCGATCACCCGGATCCAGCGGAGGCGGGTCCGGCTGCGCCCGGCCGAAGACGATCCCTCAGATCCGTCTGGGGCGACGGTGGAACGGGTCCACGACGCCTGGGCAGAACTGCTGGACGTCGCCGCGGATCTGGGAATCATGATCCGGCCGAGCGACTCGCCGCGGGCCGGGGTGGCCCGGCTGACCGCCTACCTGGACGCCGAGCCGACCACCGCACAGGCCCCGGGGTCCCGCCCGGAACCGTCTGCGTGGCAATCCGGGGACGGCGGGCCCCCCACGACCTACCCGCAGGCCCGCGCGGCACTCGCCCGGCTGGCCTCCGCGGAGGAGCGGGCCCGCTACGCGCCACCGGAGATGGCCGCGCCGCCGTCCGTCGCAGACCTCAGCGAGGATGTCGTCCTGGCCACCACCACGCTGTGGGCGCTGGCACCGCGGGCCAGGCGGATGTTGGCGCGGATCGCCCCGGCATCGGTTCTCCGGCGCGACGCGCCGGCCTCGGCGCGCGGACGGTCGAGGACGGGACAGGGAGGCGGCGGGGACGACGCACCCGCCGCGCCCGCCACGATTCAGAACGATGACAATGATGACAATCAGGACTGGCCGGACCCGGTCAGGGACGGTCCTCCCAGCGCCGCCGCCACCGCTCCTCGACCCGTTCCATGAACGGAGCCCTAGCCCGCGGCTTCGGCTTCGATCCCCCCTGCACACCGCCCGGCCGCCGGTGACCGGTGTCACGGCCGCTGATCCGGCGCAGGCCCGCCGCACCG
>NZ_CDXDOR010000026.1:5640-8421 GCF_978021225.1 Frankia sp. CeTa3Moorea
CCGCGCTGCGGCGCACCCGGCGCAGCAGGTAGGTACGGGGGTCCGTCGAACGGACGGTACTGGCAAACTTCGGATCGTCCTGTACGAGAGCGCGCTCGATCTGCTCCAGCAGGCGCTGCTCGTTCTCCGAGAGCGGCATCGACGCTCCTCCCACGACCTGTAGGCCCGGCGGACGGAACCTGATAACCAAGGATAGGCATGTGCGGGCGGGTGCGGTAGGCAACCTGTCATGCTGGTTGGAACCGAGCGATTCCCGTCACCTGGTCCGTGCCCGAACTGGGGTCTTTCATACCGGGAAATCCACGATCACGGGAACCGGCGGTGCCGGCTTTACAAGCGGTACCAGCGGCACGACGGCGGGCAAGCACATGCAGCTGTGCCGCGAGGTCACGGAACGGCTCCCGGGCGGCCGCGGCCAGTTCCAGGCGCAGCAGCCGCTGCGCGGTGAAGGCATCGGAGTCGACCAGTGCCCCGGGGACCAGGTCGGCGAACACACGCACCCCGTGGACGTCGACGACGTCCGCGCCAGCCCCGTCCACCAGCGCGACGATCTCGGCGGTGGTGAACCCGGCGGCCGCCCGGGGCGCCCCGGTGCCCTGGCCGGTCAGCACGGCCTGCGCCTGCTCGAAGCGACCCGCCAGGGCGCGGGCGAGCACTGTGGCAGCCCGGCCCGCGACGACGAGGCTGAGGACGCCTCCCGGGCGCAGCACCCGCAGGGCCCCCGCCAGGGCGGCCCCGGGATCGTCAACGACGTCGAGGACGGAGTGGCACAGCAACAAATCGGCGGTCTCGGTGCCGACGATGCCGGTCAGGTCGCCCAGATCGCCCTGCTCGGCCGTGACCCGGTCGGCGACGCCCCGTTCGTCGGCGCGACGGCGCAACGCTGCCAGGGCGTCCGGCGACGGGTCCACGACGATCACCAGGTAGCCCTCGACCGCCAGGGGGACAGCGAAGCTACCACTCCCACCGCCCGCGGCAACGATGATCGGCGGGATGGTCGCGGCCGTCGGGGCCACCGACCAGGCCGGAACCCCCGCTGCCGATCCGGGCAGGACCGTCCGCAGACCGTGCCAGATCGCAGCCTGCCGCAGATCCGCGCCGGTGACATGGCTGGTCATGCGCGTCGTGTCTCCTCACGCCGGCATCGTCGGCATCGCCGCCATCAGCCCGCTCGCCCACGCCGGAGGACCGGGCGCGTCACTGACCCACGGTGAGACCTATGACAACCCCGACGACCAGCCCGCCAGCCGACAGCCCTACGACCCGCAGTACCCAGCTGTTGCGACGCGCAACGGCGGACGGCACGGCCCGATGCGCACCGCGGTGCCGATGCCCAGAACCGGTGAGGACCATCGATGATCTCCTGCTCCGCCAGCCACTACCCCTCGGGGGGTAACCGATAGTGACTGATGCTCACCGTAAACGCAACCGCTCGTCACCCGCCCGGGGCGTCGCCGGGCCGAGGGCAGGCTGACCGTGGTCGGCTCGGCGGCGTGACCATCGCGACCTCCCCACGCCCGACCGGACCGGTGCCGGCGATCACTGGTTGGGACGGCAGGCCCAGCACGCCCTCGACAACCCCGATGAACAGATCGACCTGATGGATCAGATCGTCGGCCTCCCGCCTGGTCACCACCTTCAGCCCGGCCTCGGCCGCCGATCGCCGGGCAGCCCCCGCCGCGAAGAACTCCGCCCACTCCGCGAGCTCGGGGGCCACCCGGATAAGCAGGCACCAGGCACTCACGGGCCGACCGCGACGACCGGGACGGGGCCGGGCCCGGTCCGCCAGGACGGCGGCCGCCGCCCGCAGCGCCGCGAGATGGGCGAGGGCGTAGCGCTCCCCGGCCGTCTGGGCGTACTCGGCCTCACCGAGACCGCGCCGGGCGGCGACCAACAGATCGTCACGGGAGCGGCGGGGCAGCCCCGCCGCCGACACCAGGGTCCGTCCAACCGGCTCGGTGGACGCACCGCGCGGCCCGGTGGATCCACCATGGCCGCCGAACGCGCCCTTACTGCGGGCCGCTCCTCCCGCCGGGTCCGAGCCACTGATCGAGCCACTGATCGGCCGACTGGTCACGGTGGTCACGACACCTCCCAGATCTCGAACATAGGTTCGATCACAAAGTAGTGAACCCTCTCCGGCGCCGCCCGTCAAGCACCTAGGTATCGAACACGCAATCGAGAAGATCCGACGACCTCGGACTCGACCATCCGAAGAAACCAGCCGAGGACGAGCAGGGCTACCACGTCGGGAACCCATCCCAGCCGCGGGTCCGCGACTTTCCCCCGACAGACATGTCCCGAACCCGCACCCGGCGTCCGGGCCACCCGGGTGACCCCCGGGTCGAGCGCATCCGGATTGGCCACGACAAGCGCCGTTCCGTCCAGCGCAAACCGGATGATGTTCACGTCGCGGTGACCCACGAGCCCGCTGGCGAACTCGCCGCGGGTCGGCGTGAGCCAGCGCAGCGTGGCACCGTCCGACAGGCGCACCCGGCCCCCGTGGCGGCCTGGCTCGAAGGCGGCCAGGGGCACCCGTCCCATGGGTTCGACCAGACGGATCCCAGAACCGTCAAGATCGGTCTCCAGCACGAACGGCCGGCCGGCCGCCATCAGCTCGACCCGGCCCCGCGACCACCAGTCGGCCAGCACCGCGCCCTCGCCGGTCTCTATGTGCACGTGCCGGACCGAGGCGTGCCGGGACACCGACTCGATCCGGAAGACCAGCTCGTGCGGCAGTCCGCCGGCCCGCCGCGGGAGAAAGCCCGCCCCGGCCGCCGG